>JBKOUH010000361.1:0-4853 GCA_046723285.1 Pseudomonadota bacterium | reverse complement strand
GGCCTCGAGCACGCGGCAGAGCGCATCGAGACCGGGCCGCGCAAAGGAAAGATCCAGCACGGTGTCGAAGCGGTCGCTGCGCGCCCAATAAACAGGCGCATTGTCGGGCGTCAGGATATCGAGCGCGACCGTGCGCGGCTTGGTGCCGGCCTCGACCACGAGGCGCCCCAAGCTGCCGAGCCCGCCCGACTTGGCGTGCATCTCGACCGTCTCGGCGTCGGCGGCGAGGATCGTGCCGTCCTCGATCGAGATCTGCTGCGCGCGATAGAAGAGCTCGGCGGCACGCACGCGGAAAGGATCGCCGCTTTCGCCGAGGATGCCGCGCAGGATCACGGCCGCAAGCTGGTCGACGAACAGCGCCGGGAACGGCACGGCCTCGGCGCGGAACAGCGCGAGATAGGCGCGCTCGATCGTTTCGTGCTTCACCAGCCAGTCGCGAAAGCGGACGAAGACCTGGTAGTTCTCGCGCGCATCGCGGTCCTTGATCGCGACGACGTTCACCGCCGTCACCATGCGCCGCGGATCGGCGAGCAGCGCCTTATGCAGCGCACGCTCGGCCGCGCAGGATTCGGGCACCGGCGCCATTTCGGGCCGTGCGAGATAGGCGGCGAGGAACGCGTCGGTGACCGCGAGCGCGCCGTCGCCGCGCCGGTCGAGGAGGTCGTAGCCCGAGGAGCGCCAGAACTCAGGCATCCTCGCCGCGCTCCACGCCCCACACCTTCGCATGATCCTTCTCGCGCGGCGCCGGCACGACGCGGAAGCGTTCCTTGATTCCGTCCTCGTTCATTTCGCGCTCGACGGCGATGACGGTGTTGACCGGATGCGCGCAGAGGCCGGCGGCGAAGTCCACTTCCTCCTTGGCCGCCGCGCGTGCGGCATCGAGATCGGGCGCGCCCAATTCGGCAAAGAAACGATAGGCGAGCAGCTCGATCGCGCGCGCATATTCGCCGTCAGGCACCTCGGCGACGGCCGCGAACGTCGCGAAGCCGAAGCTTTCGAGTCCGAGGAAGCCGCTGCGGAACGCCCGGCCGCGCTTGCTGACGAGCGTTTCATCGTCGTCGTCGGCGAACAGGAATGCGCCGGCCACGGCCAGCTCGTCCGCTGCCGCCGCGCGCGGAAATACTCTCTCGTCGGTGGCATCGAAGCGAATCGTGCGCAGCAGCTTCACGGCTTCCCCGCCTCCACCATCGCCTTGTAGGCGCCGAAGCGGTCGGGGAGCCACCAGCTGCGCCGCTTCATGCCTTGGGCAATCGTGAGGATGCGCTGCAGCCCGTCGCGGCGCAGCGTCACCGTGCCGTCGTCGTCGATGGCCTCGACGCGAAAGAAGATGCGGCGCGCGATTTCCCGCTCGTGGTGCCCGAGCGCCCGCTCCATCCAGGCGGCGCGCACCGGCGCGAAGCCGTCCTCCTGCCAAATCGTCGTCCAGCGCAGGAAATAGCGCGCGATCGCTTCGAGGAGATCGGCCATCGAGAACAGCTCGCTATAGGCGAACTCGTCGCCGAGCGTCGTGACGTCGGGGTGATGGCCGGGCTCGTCGTCGGGATCGGGCTCGATCGCGAGCAGCACGCTCCACACCATCCAGGCGGGAATTTGGCCGATATTCGAGGTCGATGCCGCGGCGAGGCGGGTGCCGCCGATGCAGCCGTCGTTGACGAGAATGCGGTCGGGCCACTCGAACGCCACTGGCGCCTGCTCGGGCAAGAGGCCGCCGAGCGCGTCGCCGACCGCGGTCATTCCGACATAAGCAACGTTTTCGGGGTATTTGATGGTGCCGTCGGGCCGGAGCACGACGGCCAGGTCGATCGCATCGGCGCGGTCGACCCAGAACAGCGTCGCGGCTTCGGCGCCGGCGCGCGCGGCCTCGATCGCGTGCAGGTGCGCGTCGAGCGCGGTCAAGCGCTTCGGCTGATAGATCGGCGGGAATTGCGGCTTTCGGTCCATGCGGGGCGCTCCGGCCTCGTCGACCGGCCGGGGAAAGACCTATATAGAGGCGCGCCCCAAACAAGACGAGAAGGTTGCGAGTTCGGCGGTATGGAACTCGAAGGCAAGCGCGTGCTGGTGTGCGATTGCGAAGGCACGATGCCGCTCGACGGCAAGGTGCTGGCGCGCGCCTGCAAGTCGGCGCCCGACGCACGCGGCCTCGCGACCCAGCTTTGCGGCACCGAACTCGGGCGCTTCATTCTGGCGCTGAACGAGGGGAAGCCCTTGATCGTCGCCTGCACCCAGGAAGCGCCGCGCTTCGAGGAGCAGAAGGAAGAATCCAAGCGCGACACGCCGCTCACCTTCGTCAACATCCGCGAGACCGCGGGCTGGTCCGAGGAAGCCGGCGACGCCACGCCCAAGATCGCCGCTCTGTTGCGCCACGCCGCGCTCGAGGTGACGCCGGCGCCGGTCGTTTCGCTGAAGTCCGAGGGTGTCACGCTCATCTACGGCAAGGACCAGAGCGCCATCGATGCGGCGCGGCGCTTGGCCGATACGCTCAACGTCACCGTGCTCTTGCAGCCGGGCGCCGACGTGATTCCGCCGCGCCTGATGGACGTGCCGGTTGTGCAGGGGCGCGTGCGCAGCGCCAAGGGTCATTTGGGCGCGTTCGAGCTCATCGTCGACGACTACGCGACGCCGGCGCCCTCCTCGCGCCTCTCGCTCGCCTTCGGCACCGGCAAGAACGGCGCGCGCTCGCGCTGCGATATCGTGCTCGATCTCACCGGCGGCACGCCGCTGTTCACCGCGCACGAGACGCGCGACGGCTATCTTCGCCCCGATCCCGGCAACGTGCGCGCGGTCGAGGACGCCATCGCCAAGGCGGCCGATCTGGTCGGCGAGTTCGACAAGCCGCGCTACGCGCTGTTCCAGGCCGATCTCTGCGCCCATTCGCGCTCGAAGAAGACTGGATGCACGCGCTGCCTCGACGTCTGTGTGCCGGGCGCGATCACGCCGGCCGGCGATCACGTCGCGATCGATCCGTTCGTGTGCGCCGGGTGCGGCGCGTGCGGCGCGGTGTGTCCGACCGGCGCCGCCGCCTATTCGCTGCCGCGCATTGCCGATCTCTTGAATCGCGTGCGCGTGCTGATCGAAGCCTACCGCGACGCCAACGGCCGGAATCCGGTGCTGCTCGTGCACGACCTTCGCCACGGCGAGAAGCTGATCGATCTCGCTGCGCGCGTCGGCCGCGGCTTGCCGGCGCGCGTGATTCCGTTTGCGGTCAACGAAATCACGCAGCTCGGCCTCGAATTCTTCGCCGCGGCTCTTGCCATGGGCGCCGCCGCGATCCGCATTCTCGCCCCGGCCAAGGCGAAGTACGAACGCGCGGCGCTGGCGCAGCAGATGGGCTACGCCGAAACGCTGCTCACCGGCCTGGGCTATGGCGCCGGCCGCATCGGCTTGATCGAGACCGACGATCCCGACGCGCTCGCCGCGGCGCTTTATGTAGCGCTCCCGCTCGCCGTCCCGAAAGCGGCGTCGTTCTTGCCGCTCGGCGACAAGCGCGGGCTAGCGCGGCTCGCGCTTTCGAGGCTGCACGAAGCGGCGCCGGCTCCCGTCGACGTGCTCGCGATGCCGAAGGGCGCTCCGTTCGGCACTCTCGACGTGAAGGTTTCAGGCTGCACGCTGTGCCTCGCTTGCGTCTCCGCGTGCCCCACCGGCGCGCTCAAGGATAATCCCGAGAAGCCGATGCTGCGCTTCGACGAGGAAGCGTGCATCCAGTGCGGCCTCTGCAAGAATACGTGCCCGGAGAAAGTGATCGAGCTCGTGCCGCGCATCGATTTCAAGGCGCAGAGCCGCGGCACCGTGACGATCAAAGAGGAAGAGCCCGCGCATTGCGTGCGCTGCGGCAAGGCCTTCGGCACCAAGAGCTCGATCGAAGCCGTGGTCAAGAAGCTCGAGGGCCAGCATTGGATGTTCACCGACCCGGCGCTGGTCGAGCGCTTGAAGATGTGCGGCGACTGCCGCGTGATCGTGCAAACCGAATCGAAGCTCGACCCCTACGCCGGCGCGCCGCGCCCCCACCCGCGCACGACCGACGAATACGAAGCCGCCCACGACCTGCCGCCGGCCGAGAAGAGGAAGCCGAACTAGCGGCGGTGGCGCTCAGCGCGCGCACGCGGTCTTTCCATAAACGTCGTGTGTCGTACCCCAGCGACAAAATTTGCGGCCACGATCCCAAGCCACCGCGGCGAGGGGCAAATTTCGGCGCTTACTAAAGCTGGTTGAGCGCAAGGCGCGAGACACTGCGTAAAGCCTACGTATGGCAGCCGTTAAGTAGTATTTCATCATAATACGGCGTTGCCACAAATGGTTGGCGAGTTGAGCTTGAGATTCGCGTGCGAAAGCTCTTTGATGGTGCCGCGCTTTTAGCTTCACCCGGGCGGGCTCGAAGGGGGACTATGAGGCCGTCACAGAGAGTGTTGATCGCTGCCGGTGCCTTGATGGCCTTGGCGGCTCCCGAGATTGCGCGCGCCGAAACCGATCCGCTGCGCGATCCCGGCATCCGGCGCGTGCGCGAGTCGTTCGCGATCGAGCGCCTGTCGCTGTTCGACAAACCGGCCCCGCGCGCGGTGCGCGGCGTCACCTGCACCGACAGCACCACGGCCGGCCTCACCTGGTGCGCGAGCGCCACGAGCTACGAGAGCTCGGACAACGGCACCTACAGCCGCAGCTTCGGCTACAACCTCGATGCCGCCGGCCGCGTCGTCTACATCATTCTGTCGCGGCGCGAATTTCCGCTCGCGCGCAGCGCGTTCGACGAAACGATGAAATCGCTCGGCGCGCGCTATGGGCATGCGCCGACGACGCTCAGGTTCGAGGGCAAGACCGCCGACGGCGACGACTTCGTCTCGATCGTCGCCTATTGGGGC
>JBKOUH010000217.1:0-2541 GCA_046723285.1 Pseudomonadota bacterium | reverse complement strand
AGCTCGAGCGGGCCCATCGGATGGTGCGCGCCCAGGCGCATCGCGGTGTCGATCGCCTCGACCGTGCCGACGCCCTCGTAGAGCGTGTAGACGGCCTCGTTGATCATCGGCAGCAGGATGCGGTTGACGATGAAGGCCGGGAAATCCTCGGCCATGGCCACGGTCTTGCCGAGGCGCTGGCTCATCGTCTTTACGGTCTGGAACGTCGGCTCGTCGGTGGCGAGGCCGCGGATCAGTTCGATCAGCTCCATCATCGGCACCGGATTCATGAAGTGCATGCCGATGAATTTTTCCGGCCGCTCGGTGGCGGCGGCGAGGCGCGTGATCGAGATCGACGAGGTGTTGCTGGCGATGATCGCGTTCTTCTTGAGGAGGCCGGCGAGGCTCTTCAGGATGTCGCGCTTGACCTGCTCGTTCTCGGTGGCCGCCTCGATGACGATGTCGCAATCCTTGAGGTCGGCGACGCTGACGCTCGTCTTGATGCGCCCGATGGCCGCGTCGCGCTCCTGCTCGGAGAGCACCGAGCGCTTCACCTGGCGATCCATGTTCTTGTTGATCGTGTCGAGCGCCTTCTTGAGCGCCTCGGGCTTCACATCGACGAGCACGACATCGTAGCCCGCGAGCGAGCAGACATGAGCGATGCCGTTGCCCATCTGGCCGGCGCCGATCACGCCCACGCGGCGAATGTCGACCAGGGCGGAGGTTTCGGCGCTCATTTGATTTCCATCCATGTCATCTTACCGCTCTGCGGGCTTCTGCGCCGCCAAAGAGTTCACTTGCGGATCTCGATTTTGCCGAGGGCCTCGGCGAATTCGGGCACGGCCTTGAAGAGATCGGCGACGAGGCCGTAGTCGGCCACTTGGAAGATCGGCGCCTCTTCGTCCTTGTTGATGGCGACGATGACCTTGCTGTCTTTCATCCCCGCCAGATGCTGGATCGCGCCCGAGATGCCGACCGCGATGTAGAGCTCCGGCGCCACGACCTTGCCGGTCTGCCCCACCTGGTAGTCGTTGGGCACGAATCCGGCATCGACCGCGGCGCGCGAGGCGCCGACCGCGGCGCCGAGCTTGTCGGCCACGGCCTCGAGCAGCTTGAAATTGTCGCCCGACTGCATGCCGCGCCCGCCCGAGACGACGATGCGCGCGGCGGTCAGCTCGGGCCGCTCGGTTTTGGTGAGTTCCTGGCCGACGAAGCTCGAGAGGCCGGCATCGGCAGCGGGCGTCGCCGCTTCGATCGAAGCACTTCCGCCGGTGGCGGCGGCCGCGTCGAACGCGGTCTGGCGCACGGTCATGATTTTCTTCGCGTCCTTGCTCTGCACGGTCGCCATCGCGTTGCCGGCATAGATCGGGCGCACGAAGGTGTCGGGGCTTTCGACCCCGGCGATATCGGAGATCTGCGCCACATCGAGGAGGGCGGCCGCGCGCGGGAGCGCGTTCTTGCCCATGGTCGTGGCCGCGGCGAGGATGTGCGAATAGTTCGGTGCCAACTGCACGAGCAAGGCCGCGAGCGGCTCGGCCAGCGCATGCTCGAGCGCCGGCGCCTCGGCGAGCAGAACCTTCTTCACGCCCGCGACTTTGGCGGCCGCCTCGGCCACCGCGCGGCAGCCCTGTCCGGCCACGAGGATGGCGACGTCGCCGCCGATCTTCAGGGCGGCGGTGACGGCGTGGAGCGTCGCCGATTTCAGCGTCTTGTTGTCGTGCTCCGCGAGAACCAGAACGCTCACTTGCGGCGTCTCCTCAGATCACTTTCGCTTCGTTCTTGAGCTTCTCGACCAGCTCTTGAACCGTCTTCACCTTGACGCCGCCCTGGCGCTTGACGGGCTCGACCACTTTCAAGGTCACGAGCCGCGGCGCGGGATCGACCCCCAATTGGTCGGGCTTGAGCTGCTCGATCGGCTTCTTCTTCGCCTTCATGATGTTGGGCAGCGAGGCGTAGCGCGGCTCGTTCAGGCGAAGATCGGTCGTGACCACGGCTGGCAGCTTGATCTTGATCGTCTCGAGGCCGCCATCGACCTCGCGCGTGACCGTCAAGCCGCCGTCGGCGACGACGATCTTCGAGGCGAAGGTCGCCTGCGAGACGCCCATCAGCGCCGCGAGCATCTGGCCGGTCTGATTGGAATCGTCGTCGATCGCCTGCTTGCCGAGGATCACGAGATCGGGCTTTTCCTTGTCGGCGATGGCCTTCAGGAGCTTCGCCACCGCCAGCGGCTGAAGCTCGCCGTCGTGAAGCACATGGATGCCGCGATCGGCGCCCATGGCGAGCGCGGTGCGGATGGTTTCCTGGCACTGGGCCGGCCCCATCGAGACCGCGACGATCTCCTTGGCCTTGCCCTGCTCCTTCATGCGGACCGCTTCCTCGATCGCGATCTCGTCGAAGGGGTTCATCGACATCTTCACATTGGCCGTTTCGACGCCCGTCCCGTCGGCCTTGACCCGGACCTTGACGTTGAAGTCGACCACGCGCTTGACGGCGACCAAGAGCTTCATCGGGTGACGCTACGGATTGGAATGAGGGCGGTATGCCAGAAGGTGGGCGCCAAAG
>JBKOUH010000376.1:0-4300 GCA_046723285.1 Pseudomonadota bacterium | reverse complement strand
GTCGAGGAGTGCGGGCTCGCCTACCTGCACGTCTTCCCCTATTCCGCCCGCACCGGCACGCCGGCGGCGAAGATGCCGCAAATTCCGGTGCCGGTCCGGCGCGAGCGCGCGGCCCGTTTGCGCGCAGCCGGAGACGCGGCGCTCGCGCGCTTTCTCGCCGGCCAGGTCGGCCGCGAGGTTGCAGCGCTCGTGGAGCAGCCGGGCCGCGGCCGCACCGAGCACTACGCACCGATCGCTCTGCCGCTCGGCTTTGCGCCGGGCTCGATCGCGCGCGTGCGCGTGGCCGCTTCGACCGGCGCGATGCTGGTGGCTCATGGAGCGGCTGTTGCCGAGGTGGAACGCGAGCGCGCGGCATGAACTGGATTTCCCGGCTCAAGGCCGGGCTTGCGAAATCCTCGGCCAAGCTCGGCGACGGCATCAGCGGCCTGTTCAAGGGCGGGCGCAAGCTCGACGGCGCCGCCATCGGCGATCTCGAAGAACTGCTGATCCAGGCCGATCTCGGCCCGGCCACGGCGGCGAAGCTCGCGAGCGCGCTCACCAAGCGCCGCTTCGAGCGCGAGGTGAGCGAGGGCGAGATCCGCACCGCGCTGTCCGAGGAGATCGCGACGATCCTGGCACCGGTCGCCAAGCCGCTGGTGCTCGACCCCGCTCGGAAGCCGCATGTCGTGCTCGTCGTCGGCGTCAACGGCAGCGGCAAGACGACGACGATCGGGAAACTGGCGCAGCAGCTCCGCGCGGAAGGGAAGCGCGTGACGCTCGCGGCCGGCGACACGTTCCGTGCTGCCGCCATCGACCAGTTGAAGATCTGGGGCGAGCGCACCGGCTGCCCAGTGGTGGCAAATCAGCCTGGCGCCGATGCGGCCGGCTTGGCGTTCGAGGCGCTCGAGCAGGCCAAGGCGCGCGGCGACGACGCGCTCTTGATCGACACCGCCGGCCGCCTCCAGAACAAGATCGAGCTCATGGCCGAGCTCACCAAGATCATCCGCGTCGTCAAGAAGATCGACGCCACGGCGCCGCACACCGTGCTGCTCGTGCTCGACGCCAATATCGGCCAGAACGCGCATCAGCAGGTGGACGTGTTCCGCAGCGTGGCGCAGGTGACGGGCCTCGTCGTCACCAAGCTCGATGGTACGGCCAAGGGCGGCGTGGTGGTGGCGCTGGCCGAGCGCTTCGGCCTCCCGGTGCATGCGATCGGCGTCGGCGAAGGCGCGGACGACCTCCACCCGTTCGACCCCGCCGAGTTCGCGCGCAGCCTCGTCGGCCTCGAGCGTTAGCGCGCGGGGCCGGCGCTTCCCGCGCATGGCTCCGCCTGCCCTCGCCATTGCCGGCCTTGGGCGTGCTTTCTACACTCGCCGAAATCGATCTTCCGCCGCGGAGGAATTCATGGCCCAGGCCCTGGCACCGGACGCGTTCAAGGGCGCGATGTTGAAACGACTCGAAGGCAGGCGCCATTGGGAGCAGCCGATCGTGAAGCAGATCGCGGCGGGCACGGCGACGCCGGAGCAGATCGGCTATCTCGGCGTGCTCTTCTACCACTTCACGCGGCACACACCGCAGGTGCTCTCGACCATCCATTCGCGCTGCAGCGACCGCAAGATTCGCCGCCGCATCATGGATGTGCTCATCGACGAGGACACCGAGCTGCGCTGCGGCTCCGCCGGCCACGACGTGCTGGCGATGGATTTCGCCACGCGCTTCACCGGCCTCTCCGAGGACGAGGTGGAGGGCCACCCGGTGCCCGAGACGCTCGATAAGATGATCGAATACCGCTACGACGTGGCGCGCAACCTGCCGATCCCCATCGCGCTCGGAAATTCGGGCATCGCCGGCGAAAGCCATTTCGCGGGCGCCTGTCGCTTGATCAGTGACGGCCTGCGCGAGCACTACGGCGTCCGGGACGAGGACCAGGAATCCTGGATCGTGCATATCGAAGGCGACGAGGAGCACGGCAACAACGCGTTTGCCGCGGTCTGTGCCTATGCCACCACCCCCGAGCTCCAGGACAAGATGTTCTGGTGCATCGACAACTATCTCCTGCATTGGAACAATTTCTGGACCGAGAGCGGCAAGGGCGCGCTGCGGCGCTTCCCGCGCAACCAGGCGGCCGAATAGGCCGACCCGGCATCGCCGCCGGCGCAACGGAAGCGGCGCGCGGACCGCGGTTGACCGCCCATTGCCCTCGGCTAGGATGCGGACAAACCCGCAGCCTTCAAAGGAAACGCCCATGTCCGCGCCCGCAGCGCTCATGCACGGCAAGAAGGGCCTCATCATGGGGGTGGCCAACGATCGTTCGATCGCCTGGGGCATTGCGCGCATGGCCGCCCAGCATGGCGCCGAGCTTGCTTTCACCTTCCAGGGCGAGGCGCTGGAGCGCCGCGTGCGCCCGCTGGCCGCTTCGGTCAATTCCCCGCTCGTGCTTCCGTGCGACGTTACCGACGACAAGAGCCTCGACGCCGCCTTCGCCGCGATCCAAAAGCACTGGGGCCGGCTCGACTTCGCCGTTCACGCCATTGCGTTTTCAGACAAGGAGCAGCTCAAGGGGAAATACCTCTCCACGACTCGGGACAATTTCACCCGCACGATGGACATTTCCTGCTTCTCGTTCACCGACGTCTGCCGGCGCGCCTCGGCCCTCATGGACAAGGGCGGCAGCCTCATCACGCTCACCTATTACGGCGCCGAGCGCGTGATGCCGCATTACAACGTGATGGGCGTGGCCAAGGCCGCGCTCGAAGCGAGCGTGCGCTACCTCGCGATGGATCTCGGCGAGCGCCAGATCCGCGTCAACGCGATCTCGGCCGGGCCGATCAAGACGCTGGCCGCGTCTGGCATCGGCGACTTCCGCTATATCCTGAAATGGAATGAGTACAACACGCCGCTCCGACGCAACGTCTCGCTCGAGGACGTGGGCGGCGCCGCGCTTTATCTCTTGAGCGACCTCTCGACCGGCGTCACCGGCGAGGTGCACCACGTCGACGCCGGTTATCACATCGTCGGCATGAAAGCCGTGGACGCGCCGGACCTCGCCCAGATGCAGGCCGGCAACAGCGCCAAGAGCGAGGCCGCGTAAGGCAACGGACCGATGGGCGGAGACGGGATGTCGGAAGGCTGGTTGTTTGTGACGCCGCTCACTTTGCGCATCTTCTGATCTCTGGTTTCTGAGCCCGATGTCCGGTAACTGGTTCGGCCACTCCTTCCGCTATTCGACCTGGGGCGAAAGCCACGGGCCGGCGATCGGCGCCATGGTCGACGGCGTTCCGCCCGGTTTGGTGCTGGCCGAAGCCGACATCCAATCCTGGCTCGACAAGCGCCGGCCGGGCAGCAGCAAGTACGTGACGCAACGCCAGGAACCGGACACGGTGCGCATTCTCTCCGGCGTGTTCGAGGGTAAGACCACGGGCACGCCGATCGCGCTCATCATCGACAATGTCGACCAGCGCTCGAAGGACTACGGCGAGATCAAGGATCTCTTCCGCCCCGGCCACGCCGATTACACCTACTGGAAGAAATACGGCGTGCGCGATTATCGCGGCGGCGGGCGCTCCTCGGCGCGCGAGACCGCGATGCGGGTCGCCGCCGGCGCCATCGCGCGCAAGATCCTGGCTCAGGCGTTCGGCGAGGCGTTCAGCGTGCGCGGCGCCATGACCAAGATCGGGCCGCTGCGCATCAATCCCGAGAAATGGGAATGGGCCGAGGTCGGCGCGAATCCGTTCTGGTGCCCCGACGCGACCGCCGTCGGCCTGTGGAGCAAGTTTCTAGACATGGTGCGGAAGGAAGGCTCATCCGCGGGCGCCGTCGTCGAGATCCATGCGAGCGGCGTGCCGGCGGGCCTGGGCGCGCCGGTCTATTCGAAGCTCGACGCCGATCTCGCCTCGGCGATCATGGGCATCAACGCGGTCAAGGGCGTCGAGATCGGCGACGGCTTCGGCATCACCGCTATCCCCGGCGAGGACGCGCATGACGAGATGCGCATGAAATCGGTGCCGGGCAAGAACGCGCGCGAGGTCGAGTTCCTCTCGAACCACGCGGGGGGCATCTTGGGCGGCATCTCGACCGGGCAGGACATCGTCGTGCGCTACGCGGTGAAGCCCACCTCCTCCGTCCTCGTCCCGCGCCGCACGGTCAACGTGCATGGCGAGGACGCCACCGTCGTCACCAAGGGCCGCCACGACCCCTGCGTCGGCATCCGCTCGGTCCCCGTCGGCGAAGCGATGGTGGCGTGCGTGCTCGCCGATCACTGGCTGCGCCACAAGGCGCAATGCGGGTGATTCGCCCCTAGACGATCGCCCCGCCCTGAATG
>JBKOUH010000121.1:0-3738 GCA_046723285.1 Pseudomonadota bacterium | reverse complement strand
GATGAACACCAACCGGAGACGATTTCTGAAGACGACCGGCTTTGCGGGTGTCGCGGCCCTCGCCGGCACCGGCGCCCTGAGCGGCGCCACGCCGGCGGAAGCGCAAATCGCACCCAAGGCCACGAGCCGGCCGCCCGAAATGCCGAAGGCCATGACCTTCTGCACGCTCCGCCAGGGCGACAGCTACGGCCTCGGCTTGAAGACCGAGAAGGGCATCCTCGACATCGCCGCCGCCGCGCATGCGCTCAAGGAGAACGCCCCAACCTCGATCGACGCGGTCTTCAAGGGCGAAGGCGATTTGGGCGCGCTGAAGCACCTCGCCGAGAAGGCCAAGGCCGCGGCGCAGACGGCGAACTTCTTCATCCCCGAGAAGGACGCGAAGTTCGGCCCGGCCGTGACCAACCCCGAGAAGATCGTGTGCATCGGCCTGAACTACCGGAAGCACGCCGCCGAAACCGGCCAGCCGGTGCCGAAGCTCCCGATCCTGTTCAACAAGTTCAACAATGCGCTCAACAACCACGGCGGCACGATCGCGGTCTCGAAGGAGCCGGCCGAGCAGTTCGACTACGAAGCCGAGCTCGTGATCGTGATGGGCCGCGGCGGGCGCCACATCAAGGAAGAGGAAGCGCTCTCGTACGTATTCGGCTACGCCACCGGCAACGATTTCACGGCGCGCGACCTTCAATCGCGCTCGAGCCAGTGGATGCTCGGCAAATCGTGCGACGGCTTCGGCGTGGTGGGGCCGTGGCTCGTCAGCGCCGATCAGGTCGATCCCAACAATCTCAAGATCGAGCTGAAGGTGAACGGCGAGACGCGGCAGTCCTCGAACACGAGCGACCTGGTGTTCAACTGCCAGAAGCTCATCGCCTACATCTCTAAGCACATGATGCTGAGGGCGGGCGATATCATCTTCACCGGCACGCCCGAAGGCGTCATCGCGGGCATGCCCAAGGAGAAGCGCGTCTGGTTGAAGGCCGGCGACAAGATCGAGACGACGATCGAGAAGCTCGGCACGCATACCTTCGCGCTGACCTGAGGCTTCGGCGACTGGCGTGAACTGCGTTGGGGCGGGATTTAAACCCGCCCTCTTCTTCACTCGTCGTTTGCGCCGCTACGCTTCGCGCGGTCTTGCGTTCTCGCCTACCGCCACGGAATGGCGAGGAAGTCGCGCGGCGTATGGCGGCGCGCGTCGCGCGGATACTCGACCGGGCGATAGGTGCCGAACAGGCGGTCCCACCAATCGACGAGGACGCCGAAATTGCGGTCGCGCATGTCGAGATTGTGGTGAAGGCGGTGCACGGGCCGCTTCATCCAGAAGACGAGGTCGGCGTCGGCGTGCTGGATCTGGTGCGAATAGGAGGCGAGCGCGGCATAGGCGAGCGCGCCGAACGCCCAGCCGAAGCCGCTCGTCAGCGAGACGAGAAAGCCGAGCCAGCCGAGCCCCGCGGCGCCGGAGCCATAGTCGATGAAGTCGCGCAGGAACGTGCGCGGGTCATTGCTTTCATGATGATAGCGATGGCCCTCGGGATGCAGGATGCCCCAATGCATCGCGCGATGGATGAAGTATTCGGCGAAAGTGCCGAACACGAGCGCGCACACGGCGGCGATGGCGAATTCAACCGCGCCCGGAAGCATGGGCCAATCCCTCCGTACCCTAGTTATTTTACGCTAGGCGAGGAATTCCGACAATCGTCCCGATGGGGTGCGGCGGCTAGTTCCGGCTCTTGTCCACCAGCCGGTTCTTGGCGATCCACGGCATCATGGCGCGGAGCTTTTCGCCGATCTGCTCGATCGGGTGCTCGGCGCAGGCGCGGCGCATGGCCTTGAAGCTGGTCTGGCCGGCGCGGTTCTCGAGCACCCAGTCGCGGGCGAAGCGGCCCTGCTGGATGTCGGCGAGGATGCGCTTCATCTCGGCGCGCGTCTCCTCGGTCACGACGCGCGGGCCGCGCGTGTATTCGCCGTATTCGGCCGTGTTCGAGATCGAATAGTTCATGTTGGCGATGCCGCCCTCGTAGATGAGGTCGACGATCAGCTTCACCTCGTGCAGGCACTCGAAATAGGCCATCTCGGGCGCGTAGCCGGCCTCGACCAAGGTCTCGTAGCCGGCCTTGATCAGCTCGACGAGGCCGCCGCACAGCACGACCTGCTCGCCGAACAGATCGGTCTCGCACTCCTCGCGGAAATTGGTCTCGATCACGCCGGCGCGTCCGCCGCCGATCGCCGAGGCGTAGGACAAGCCGATCTCGAGCGCATTGCCCGAGGCGTTCTGGCTGACGGCGAGGAGGCAAGGCACGCCGCCGCCGCGCTGGTATTCCGAGCGAACCGTATGGCCCGGGCCCTTCGGCGCCACCATGAAGCAATCCATGTCCTTCCGCGGCTCGATGAGCGCGAAGTGGATGTTAAAGCCGTGCGCGAAGGCGATGGCCGAGCCCTGCTTCATGTTGGGCTTCAGGTCGGTGTTGTAGATGTCGGCCTGGAGCTCGTCCGGGGTCAGCACCATGACGATGTCGGCCCACTTGGCGGCCTCGGCCGGCGTCATCACCTGGAAGCCCGCCGTCTCGGCTTTCTTGACCGTGGCCGAGCCGGGGCGGAGCGCGATACGCACGTCCTTGACGCCCGAATCCTTCAAATTCTGGGCATGGGCATGGCCCTGACTGCCATAGCCGACAATGGCGATCTTCTTGCCTTTGATCAGGTTTACGTCGGCGTCGCGGTCGTAATAAACGCGCATGGGTCGTGCCCTCCTGGTGCCCCTTTGAGCGATGAAATGGGCCGGGCGGCGATGCGGCGGATGACCCGCATCAGGGCGGCGCGGCCGGTCGAAGACGCGGGGTACATGGCACGGGCGGGCGGGGCCTGTCGAGTCGCCTTCTCGCCCCAGCGGGGTGCCGCCGCCCATGCGAGCGAGCCGCTATCGGCGCGCGGCGCCGGCGCCTAAAACAGGGCGGCAGCAGCGGATCCGCCCTTGAGCGCCTTCGACATCGCCCTTCTCATCGCCGCCGGCCTGTTCGGCGGCGCCGGCAACGCGCTGGCGGGCGGCGGCACGTTCTTCACCTTTCCCGCGATGCTCGAAACCGGCCTTTCGGCGGTGGTCGCGAACGCCTCCAACGCGGTCGCGCTCTATCCGGGACGCTTCCCGAGCGTCTATGCGGGCAAGCGCGAGCTCTTGCAGATGCGCTCGCGCCTGGCGCGCGCGGTCATCATCGCGGCGGTCGGCAGCCTTACCGGCGCGTGGCTCCTGCTCGTCACCAAGGAGCGCGTGTTCGCGAGCCTCATCCCGTGGCTGCTGCTGTTCGCGACGCTGCTGTTCGCGCTCGGCGGCCGGCTCGTGGTCGCGATGCAGCGCCTGAAGCCGAAGCGCGGCGGGCGCGGCGTCGGGGTCGTGCTCGGCCTCGTGTTCGAAGCCGCGGTCGCGGTCTATGGCGGCTATTTCGGCGCCGGCGCCGCCTTCATGGCGATGGCGGGAAACGCGATGATGGGCATCTCCGACGTGCGCCAGAACGTGGCGCTGAAGAACCTCGTCATCACGGTGATGACGACGGTTTCGGTCGTGACCTTCGTCGTCGCGGGCGCCGTCGCCTGGCACGAGACCTTGGCGATGATGGCGGGCGCCCTGCCCGGCGGCTATTTCGGCGCCCGGCTCGCGCAGCGCCTCGATCCGGTGAAGCTCCGCGGCTTCATCCTCGCCGTCGGCGCGGCGCTCACGGTCTATTACTTCGTGAAGGTCTACTTCTAGCC
>JBKOUH010000007.1:0-5956 GCA_046723285.1 Pseudomonadota bacterium | reverse complement strand
CCACCATCAGGCCGATGCCGCACGCATTGATTGCGGTCAGGATCCAGAGATCCCGTCCGGCCTCGACCCGTATGAACAATGCAACAAAGCACAAGAACGTTCCCAAAGTAAATATATCTAGGGAACTACGGCCACATGCGGCCACCCCCTGCGCCCAGCCGCGGCGCATCCAGGCGGCACCGGGCTTAACGAATATGGCAACGAGATAGGCCAGCGCGAGGATATGCGCGAGCCGCCAGACCGACATCGCGGACTTGTTCATCGGCGCCAGCAGGTCGCCGGGCACGAGGCGCCACTCCGCCAAGGCCGGGATCTTCGTCCACGGCGCGATCACGATGAGGGCGAAGAGCGCATAAAGCACCGCCGCGGCGACGAGGGCGCGCGAGCGTGGCAGTACCATGCCCTTTCCGGCCGCATGGCCGAGGATGGCGCCGATCGAGAACAGCAGTTGCCAGGCGAAGGGGTTGAAGAACCAGCCGTCGCTGTTGGGGTAGCTCGGCAAATTGAGCCCGGTCAGGCGCGTCAGGCCGTAGAGGGCCAGCGAGGCCGCCAAGGCCCAGGCCGGATGCTTCCGCAGCAGCCAAATCAGCGCCGGGAACCACAGCAGCAGCACGATGTAGAGCGGCAGGATGTTGAGATAGAGGAGGTGGTGATTGAGCGCGAGCGCGCGCCAGATCGCCTCGAAGGGCTCATGCGCGAAGGGAACGAGGTTGATGTATTCGTAGTAGAGCGGGCTTTCGAACGCGCGCGCCGCAATGCCGATGCCGCCGACGCAGGCGATCAGCAGCAGGATGTGCGCGATGTAGATTTCACCGATGCGCTTGACGACACGGCGCGTGCCGGCGGCGAAACCTTCGCGCATGTAGGTGCGGCCGAAGGCCAGCGCCGCCGCATAGCCCGAGATGAACACGAACATCTCGGCCGCGTCGGAAAAGCCGAAGTTCCGGAACGTGATATGGGCGAACGGATTGGCCGGGACGTGATCGACGAAAATGAAGATCAGCGCCAGACCGCGGAAGAAATCGAGCCGCGGGTCGCGCGTGCCCGGCGGTGACGCGGATGCGCCGTTGGCGACGAGTGTAGCAGGCACGGAAAGCCCCTCCGGCTATCGCGTTTGCTCCTCCCTCGTCGACTTTTCTTGTGTGCCGCGTTCTGGCGCGCGGCACCGCCGTTTTAACACATGCGTACCGGCTGTTAAGTAGGAATACGGATGGTCACGGGAATGTGATTTACCCACAAAATCAATGCGTTATGCCGATTTTGCAAATGGCTCATGAGATTTCGCCGGTTGGGCGGCCGGGGCGCGCTGACGCGGACGTGACGACAATTGACGCGCGCAACGGCGGCGGCGAGGGTAGCTCTGGCGCGGCTTCGGGGCCGGTCAATCGAGGGACATTGCCGTGGCGGACACTCTCGACGTCGATCTTTGCGTCATCGGCGCGGGCTCGGGCGGGCTTTCGCTCGCGGCCGGCGCCGTGCAGATGGGCGCGCGCGTGGCGCTCGTCGAGAAGCACAAGATGGGCGGCGACTGCCTCAACTATGGCTGCGTGCCGTCGAAATCGCTGCTCGCGGCCGCGCATGTGGCGGCGCTACAGCGGGCACCCGGTGCGTTCGGCGTGGCGCCGCACGAGCCCCAAGTCGATTTCGCCCAGGTGCACGACCACGTGCACGGCGTCATCGCCGCGATCGCGCCCAACGATTCGGTCGAGCGCTTCGCCGGCCTCGGCGTGACGGTGATCTTGGGTGCGGCGCGTTTCGCGGGGCCGCGGGAGGTGATCGCCAAGACCCATGCGGGCGAGACGCGCATCCGCGCCAAATGGATTGCGATCGCCACCGGTTCGCGTGCCGCCACGCCCCCGGTGCCGGGCCTCGATACCGTTCCCTATCTCACCAACGAGACGATCTTCGAGCGCAAGACGCGGCCCGAGCACCTCATCGTCATCGGCGGCGGGCCGATCGGGCTCGAAATGGCGCAGGCGCACCGGCGCTTGGGTGCGCGCGTGACGGTGCTCGAGCTGTTCGCCATCATGCCCAAGGACGATCCCGAGCTGGTCGAGATCGTACGGAAGCGCCTCCGCGGCGACGGCGTGACGCTGTACGAGCAGACGAAAGTGCTGCGCGTTGAAAAACGCGGCAGCGGTGTCGCCGTCGAGATCGAGCGCGCCGGCAAGCGCGAATGCGTCGAAGGCTCGGACCTTCTGGTGGCGGCCGGCCGCAGCGCCAATGTCGACGGGCTCGATCTCGAGAAGGCCGGCGTCGCGGCGACCAAGCGCGGCATCACGGTCGACGCGCATCTTCGCTCCACGAACAAGCGCGTCTTCGCGATCGGCGACGCGGCGGGCGGCTATCAATTCACGCACGTCGCCAACTATCACGCCGGCATCGTGATCCGGCAGATCCTGTTCCGCCTGTTCTGGACCCGCGCCGACATGAGCGCCGTGCCGTGGGTCACGTTCACCGACCCCGAGCTCGCGCATGTCGGGCTGTCCGAAGCCGAAGCGAAGAAGCAGCACGGCGTGGTGCGCGTGTTGCGCTGGCCGTTCCACGAGAACGACCGCGCCCAGGCCGAGCGCGCGACGGAGGGGCTCATCAAGGTCGTCACCACGAAGAAGGGCCGCGTCCTCGGCGCCGACATCGTCGGCAAGAGCGCGGGCGAGCTGATCCATCCCTGGGTGCTCGCCGTCGCCAACCGCATGAAGATTTCGCAGCTCGCGGGCTACATCGCGCCGTACCCGACGCTCGGCGAAGTGGGGAAGCGCGCGGCCGGCTCCTACTACACGCCGGCGCTGTTCTCCGAGCGCACGCGGCGCATCGTGCGCTTCCTGATGCGCTTCGCATGAGCGACACGAAACCCAAACGCATCAACCTTGCGCTGCAGGGCGGCGGCGCGCACGGCGCGTTCACCTGGGGCGTGCTCGATGCGCTGCTCGAGGACGGGCGGCTGGATTTCGACGGCTTCTCGGGCACCAGCGCCGGCGCCATGAACGCCGCGGCCTTCGCGGTCGGCTGGGAACATGGCGGCGCCGAGAGCGCGCGCGAGCGGCTCGAGAATCTCTGGCGCAAGGTGAGCGAGGCCGGGCGGCCGCTCAATGCCTGGCTGTTCGGCTGGGCGGCGGCCGGCGCCGGCATGCAGCGCCAGACCGAATGGTCGCCCGGCTACCTCGCCTTCGACGTGCTCTCGCGCTTCTTTTCGCCCTATCAGTTGAACCCGTTCAACTTCCATCCGCTGCGGAAGATCGTCGATGACGGCATCGACTTCGCGGCGCTGCGCCAGTGCCGGCGCACCAAGCTCTTCGTCTCGGCGACCGCGGTCAGGACTGGCAAGATCCGCGTGTTCGAGACCAAGGAGGTGACGACCGACGTGCTGCTCGCCTCGGCGTGCCTGCCTTATCTCTTCCACGCGGTCGAGATCGGCGGCGAAGCCTATTGGGACGGCGGCTACATGGGCAATCCCGCCATCTTCCCGCTGATCTACGGCTGCGAGTCGAAGGACGTCGTGATCGTGCAGGTGAATCCGATCAACCGGCCAGACGTTCCGACCAATGCGCGCGACATCCTCGACCGCGTGACCGAGATCAGCTTCAACTCCTCGCTGATGCGCGAGATGCGCGCGATCGCGTTCGTCGGGCGCATGGTCGAGGAGCACAAGCTCGATTCGGAGCGCTACAAGCGCTTGAACATACATTTCATCGAATCGGAGACCGAGATCGCGCCGTTGGGCGCCTCGTCCAAACTCAACACCGATTGGAAATTCCTCTGCGAGCTGCGCGACCGCGGCTGCGAAACCGCGAAGCGGTGGCTCGCCGCGCACTACGGGCAGATCGGCAAGGAAAGCTCGGTCGATATCCGCGCGCGCTTTCTCTGAGCGCGGGCTGACGATCAATGCTCGCGCGGCGTCTCCTTGGCGACGCCGGGAGCGCCGCCCTCTTCGCCGCCCATGCGCTCCGCGTCGCGGTCGGCGCCGTTCTCCCGCGGCGGCGCTTCGAGCCGGTATTGCTCCTGGCGCACCCGCGGCAGGCAGTGCGGGTGGTGCTCGCGCAGATATTCGATCATCTTCTCGCGCACCTCGCAGCGCAGGTCCCAATTGGCGCCGGAATTCGCGGCGCTGACGAGCGCGCGCACTTCGATCGTGTTGCGGTCGCTGCCGGTGACCTGAATGAGCGCCGTCTTCCGGTCCCAGCTCTTGGAGGTGCGCACGAATTCGTCGAGTTTTTTCCGCATCGCGTCGACGGGCGCGGTGAAGTCGAGATACCATGTGACCTCGCCGATCAGCGCGGCGGTCCGCCGCGTCCAGTTCTGGAACGGTTTCTCGATGAAATAGGAGAGCGGCACGACGAGCCGCCGCTCGTCCCAGATACGCACGACGACGTAGGTGGAGGTGATCTCCTCGATGCGCCCCCATTCCTTCTCCACTATGACGACGTCGTCGATGCGGATCGGCTGCGCGAGCGCGATCTGGAGGCCGGCGATGAGGTTGGCGAGCGTCGGCCGCGCGGCGAGGCCGACCGCGAGGCCCGCGACGCCGGCCGAAGCGAACAAGCTGACGCCGAACTCGCGCACCTCGGGGATCGTCATCAGCATGATGCTGACGGTGACGACGAGCGCGACGAGATTGATCGTGCGCGTCAGGACGCGGAGCTGGGTCTGCACGCGGCGCGCGGCGAGATTGTCGGCGATCTCGATGTTGTAGCGCCGCGCGATGATGTCGCCGGCGAGGCTCACCACCGAGATCACCATCCACCCCACCATCGCGATCAGCGACAGCGACGCGATGCGGCGCAGCAGCAGCGAGATCTCGGGCGCCACCGGCAGCGTCGGCAGAACGGCGGTGATGAAGAATGCGAGCAGGATGAGCCGTGTCGGCCAGCGGATGCGCGCGACGAACGCCGCCGCGACGCCGGATTTCCGCCGCCGCAGCAGGCGGTTTACCGCGCGATAGGCGATCGCATGGGCGACGAGCGCGAACAGCACCGCGCTGGCGAGGCCGAGCAGCGCCACCGCCCAATCGGGCACATAAGCGGCCCAGAATTTCGCGATCCAGGAAAGATCCATCCGCCACCCGCACGCGACGCGGCCCATGCCGGAGCGGCATGCGCCTCAAATCAAAACGAGCGACGGTGAAGAGTGTTCTGCGGTCGGAGGGCGGATCAGCCGCGCCGGCGCAGATAGACGAACCAGTAGACGGCGCCGACCATCAGGCTGCCGCCGACGAGATTGCCGATCGTGGCGACGGCGATGTTGTGGAGCGCCGCGAGCGGCGTCAGCGCCGGATAGGCGGCGGCGGTCTGCCCGATCGCGGTCCAGAATTCGGCACCGGCCCAGGCTTTGACCGCCAGCGCATAGGGCAGAAAGTAGATGTTTGCGATCGAGTGCTCGAAGCCGGCGGCGACGAAAGCCGCGATCGGCGGCACGATGACGAGCACCTTGTCGGCGACGCTCCGCGCGCCGAAACTCATCCACACGGCGAGGCAGACCAGCACGTTGCAGAGCACGGCCAGAAAGAAGAGCTCGACCGTCGGCAGCGCGGCCTTGGCCGACGCGATCGCGAGCGCGGTCTTGCCGACGGCGCCGCCCGCGAAGCCGTAGTGCCCGGCGAGGAAGACGAGCGCCGCCGTGCCGAGCGCCCCCGCGATGTTGCCGAGATAGACGACGAACCAGGCGCGCAGCAGCGAGCCGACGGTGATGCGGCGGCCCGCGCAGGCGACGATCATCAGGGAATCGCCGGTGAACAGCTCGGCCCCGCCGACGATGACGAGAATGAGCCCCAACGAGAACACGAGTCCGCCGAGCAGACGCGCGATGCCGAAGGGCAAATCGCCAGCCCCGGTCAGCACCACGGTCATGAAAATGGCGCCCAGCGCGATGAAGGCGCCGGCGAGCAGGCCGAGGATGAACAGCGCGAGCTCGTCGCGCCCCGCCTTGGCGGCGCCGGCGGCCTCGCAGGCCAGCGCCATGT
>JBKOUH010000012.1:0-5596 GCA_046723285.1 Pseudomonadota bacterium | reverse complement strand
GATTCGAGGAGGTACGTGACGAAATCCTCGTCGGTCGCGATGCGCTTCCCCTGCGGCGTGGTCATGCCGATCGCGCCGGCGCAGGAGGGATAGACGTAGAACGCGCCCTCGGGCACTGGGCAGCGCAGTCCCTTGGCCTCGTTCAGCATCGCGACGACGAGATCGCGCCGTTCCTTGAACACGGCGTTGTTCTTCGGGATGAAGTCTTGCGGGCCGTTCAGCGCTTCCACCGACGCGGCCTGGCTCACCGACGCAGGGTTGGACGTGCTGTGCCCCTGGATATCGGTCATCGCCTTGACGAGCTCCTTCGGGCCCCCGGCATAGCCGATGCGCCAGCCGGTCATGCAATAGGCCTTGGAGACGCCGTTGATGGTGAGCGTGCGCGGATAGAGCTTCGTCTCGAGCTGCGCCGGCGACCAGAACTCGAAATCGTCGTAGACGAGGTGCTCGTACATGTCGTCGGTCATCACCCACACATGCGGGTGGCGCAGCAGCACGTCGGTCACGGCCTTGAGCTCGGCCTTGGTGTAGGCGGCGCCCGACGGATTCGAGGGGCTGTTGAGCAGCAGCCACTTCGTCTTGGGCGTGATCGCCTTCTCGAGCTCCTCGGGCACGAGCTTGAAGCCGTTGTTCTGCGGGCAGGGCACGAACACCGGCGTGCCCTCGGCGAGCACGACCATGTCCGGGTAGCTCACCCAGTAGGGCGCCGGGATGATGACTTCGTCGCCCGGGTCGAGCGTCGCCAGGAACGCGTTGAACAGCACCTGCTTGCCGCCGGTCGAGGCGATGATCTGCTCGGGCGCGTAGTCGAGATTGTTCTCGCGCTTGAACTTGGCCGAGATCGCCTTCTTCAAGGCCGGTGTGCCGCCGACGTCGGTGTAGCGCGTCTCGCCGGCGTCGATCGCCCTCTTCGCCGCCTCGCGGATGTTGGGCGGCGTGTCGAAATCGGGCTCGCCGGCGCCGAGGCCGATTACGTCGCGGCCCGCGGCCTTCAGCGCGCGCGCCTTCATCGTCACACCCATCGTGGCGGAGGGCTTGATGCGGGAAAGTCGCTGAGCGAGGACGGACATGGGCATTATCGCGGGGTTAAGGCGGGCGCGGTGATACGATAACGCTGCATTCCGCGCAACGCGCCAATTGCATTGGTACAACGAGCAAGAAAATAAAACACGGAGCACACGCAAAAGACGAAGGAAGAAATTTTCGGCGCCCTCTTGGCGCGCAATATTACCTCTCCGTGTCCTCGGCGCCCGCTTCGCCAGAAGCTCGGCCCTCTTGGACCGAGTGCCGTGGACTCCGTGCCCGGGGTTCTTACTCAGCCGGGCTGCGAGAACCGCTCGGGCGCCCGATGACCAGGAGGACAAGGCCGGCGGAGAGCGCGAAGACGCTCGCGAGCGTCGTCAGCGGGAAGAAGCGGTCGGACCGCGTCATGACCTTAATCGAGCCGGCGTCGATGAACTCGCGCACACCGTCGAAGACGACGTGCTCCTAGGCCAGCCCCGCGGCCCCCGCCGCGACGAGGGCGAGGCCGATCAGCAGATAGGCGCGCATGGAAATCCCCCGTTCGTTGACCCCTTGGGCGCCGAATCCCCTTGCGCCCATCGAGCCTGCTACGCTCGGGCCTCGATTTGGTTCCGCGCGTCGCCCCCAGAATTTCACGGCTGGAAGCGTCGCTTCAGCGCGCGTGCGTGCCGTAGTTCGATCCAATAAGGCCTCGGCGCGTTCTCTTCGTATCGCCCGAGCGCCAGCGCAAGCGCCCGCCGCTTGGCGCCGCGTCAGCGGCGCGCGATGAACCGTGTGTCTTCGTCCTCATTCGCGTAGGCGTGGGTCCGTCGGCCGCGAGGGCGAAGGTGATTTCCGTCCGCCGCCATCGCGAACAGAAAGACCGAATCCATGTCTTCGGCCGTTGGGCGCTCGCATAGCGCCAAGCGATGTCGATCGTCATCGCGGAGCCCCTCATCAACCCCGCCGCGATGCTGGCGCCGCGTCGCCGGATTGCCCATCGGCGACGAGGCGCGCAGCGCGCCCTTGCCGCACGCACGCGGCCAATATCGCAATCGGGCGAAGCGCTTGGCGCGTGCGTTCACGTGCGCGTGTTTGCGGCGAAGATATTTTTTGGCGGCGGCCTGGGCGATTCTCCAGCGGTGGCCTCCACGCTTTCGCCGCGATTCTTCATCGAATCGCCGTCGTGCCTGCAAACCCCTGCCACGCCCCGAGCGCTTTATGTGAGCGTGGTTTGGACGCCGGATGATCTCCCCGACCGGCCCAAACCGAGCAGCGGCGCCAAGCTGCTGCATGAGTGAGTTCCGATGTCTCCCCCACATCGGAGCCCATGTCCCCGGGAAGGCCGTAGCGGGTGCCCCTCCAACGCTGCGGCCTTTTCCGTGTCTGGGCTCTACCGCAGGCGCGATCGGAAATCCCAATCTGTTGAAATCATTAACTATATAAACGATTATCACGAACTCGCCTTAATTTGGCGCGGCCTTCGCCATAAGGAGCGGGTACAAGGCCGACGTTCCGCTGGTGGGACTGTCGCAGGACCGACGCAGCGGGCATCTGAGCCGAAAATAACGCGCCGTGTAGCGTCTCTCCTCCGCTCCGGCGTCGTCGATGTGAAGGCCGCGGGATCACCTCTGACCCGCGGCCTTCGCTCTTTCAGGCCCTGTGGCGCGAGCCGGAGCCCGCGTGCCGCGCCCAAGTCATTGAAAAAACGTGCCGAAGATTCGCAATGCCGCGCGTCCACACGGGCGCGGAAGGTGAGCCGGATCACGTCAAATTTCCCCGGTGCCCCCGTTACATGGTGAAATATTCATGTTAACGTACTTGGAGAAAGGCGTTGCGAGATCAGCGCGCGTAGTCCTGCCAGACTTTTCCGCTGCGCCTCGCCATCGGCGCCTCGCCGCCTGCACCGCGGCCGAACGTAGTCGAGCCAACGGAGAGAACGATGCGCGTCATTCTGACCGCCCTCGTCGCTGCGACGAGCCTTGCCACCATCGAGGCGCACGCCGCGACCGAACTTCGCATCGGCACCGCCGCCAGCACCAAGAGCGAAGTGAGCGGCACGCTCGCCGGCAACCGCCGTTTGCTCAAGCTCGGCGACGGCGTGTTCCAGAACGAAGATATCGCGACCGGGAATGCCGCGTCGGCGCAAATTTTGTTCGCCGATGAAACCGCGCTTACGATGGGCCCGAACTCGCGCGTTATCCTCGACAAGCTCGTCTACGACCCGAGCCAGAAGAAGGGCGAGCTCGCGATCCGGGCCACGACCGGCGTCTTCCGCTTCATCTCGGGGTCCGGGCCGAAACCCGGATACAAGATCGAGACGCCGATGGGCACGATCGGTGTGCGCGGCACGATCATCCAATTCTCGATCCAGGGCCAATGGCTCACGCTGTCGCTCACCGAAGGCGGCACTTCGATCTGCACCAAGTCGGGCCAATGCGCGAACCTTGACCGGCCCGGCACCTACGTGGTCACCAACGGCACCGAGCTCGGACAGACGAAATCGGCGCACGACAAGTCCTGCGGCGAGGGCGCGAAGAGCTGCTCGGTCGGCAACGGCAGCGATACGCTCTTCATCGATTTCCTCGGCCTCACCCGGGTCTTCAACGAAATCGCGCCCGGCGCCGGACCGAATGCCCCGCCGCCGGGCCCGGGCAATGGGCCTCCGCCCGATCCGGGCAACGGACCGCCACCGCCGCCGACGCAGACCGGCTTCCCGCCGATTACAAATCAGGGGGTGGGCATTCCGCCGGGCCTGGCGAGCGGCCCACTGCCGCCCGGCCTCGCCAATCGCGGGCCGAGCTTCTTGCCGCCGGGCCAATTGAAGAAGCACTAGCGCACCGCGCCGATCAGGCGCGGGACACGCGGTCGATCAGATTCGGCCGCGGATCCGGAGGCGCCGCACCGACCGGCGCCCGCCAAACGACGGCATTAACCTCGTAAGTTGCTGCAATATTTGGCTGGAGACTCGCGGGGTTGGTCACCGGCGCCGCCGTCGAACGTGACGTGGCTCACTAAAAATTTGTCAATGCGGACTCGATACATAGTGAAATATTTCTATATAATGCGTCTTCGAGGACTGCGGCGCGAATCATTCGCGCAAGAGCCTTCGAGAAACTCCGGCGCTCCTCGCCCCATTCGCCGCTCCACGTCGCGGCCGAGTGAATCCACCGTCACGGGGACAAATATGCGCGTAATACTGGCCGCCCTCGCCGCGACGACCATCGCTGGCGCCCAAGCACAAGCAGCGACTGAACCTCGAATCGGCACGACGGCGACCGCGCAGCGCGACGTCAGCGGCACACTCGCCGGCACGCGCCGCATGCTGAAGCTCGGCGACGGCGTCTTCCAGAACGAGGACATCGCGACCGGCGACGCCGCTGCGGCACAAATACTGTTCGCCGACGAAACCGCGCTCACGATGGGGCCGAATTCGCGCGTGACGCTCGACAAGCTCGTCTACGATCCCGCCACGCGCAAAGGCGAGCTCGCGATCCGCGCCACGACCGGGGCGTTCCGCTTCATTTCGGGGTCCGGTCCCAAGGCCGGATACAAGATCGATACCCCGATGGGCACGATCGGTGTGCGCGGCACGATCATCCAATTCTTGATCCGCGGCCCGTGGCTGACGCTCGAGCTCACCGAAGGCGGCACGACGCTTTGCACCAAATCGGGAAAATGCGTCGAGCTCGACCGGCCCGGAACCTATGTCGTGACCAACGGCTCCGACGTCGGCAACACGCAATCGAAATACGACAAGTCCTGCGGTGAAGGCAGGTCGAGCTGCTCGGTCGGCACCGGCGGCGATACTCTCTTTGTCGATTTCATCGGGCTCGGCCGCGTCTTCAACGACATCGTGCCTTCCGCCGGACCGAATGTCCCGCCGCCCAACCCAGGCAATGGGCCTCCGCCGGACCCGGGCAATGGGCCTCCGCCGCCGCCGCCGGGCAACGGCCCGCCGCCCGACCCGGGCAACGGACCGCCGCCTAACCCCGGCAATGGGCCACCACCACCACCACCGCCGACGACGCCGACCGGGTTCCCGCCGATTACAAATCAGGGGGTGGGCATTCCGCCGGGCCTGGCGAGCGGCCCGCTGCCGCCCGGCCTCGCCAATCGCGGCCCGAGCTTTTTGCCGCCCGGCCAGCAGAACACGCCGCCTGGCCAGCTGAACACGCCGCCCGGCCAGTTGAAGAAGCACTAGCAGCCCGCACGCGGCGCGGCCGCGTCATCCTTTGAGCTTATACTTCGGCCGCGGATGCGCCTCGCCTCCGCGGCCTTCGCTTTTTCGGCCGTATCAGCGCCGCCGTATCAGGCCGATCACGAACAGCACGATCACGGCGCCGATGAACGCGTTCAAGATCTGCGCGATGATGTTGCCGCCGATCGCGATGCCGATGCGCGGCAGCAGGAAGCCGGCGACGACGGCGCCGATGATCCCGACGATGATGTTGCCGACGAGGCCGAAGCCCGCGCCGCGCATCACGAGGCCGGCCAGCCACCCCGCCACCGCGCCTACCACGATCCAGATCAAGATTGACAACAGCGACATCGCTCACCCCTTCGTTATCCAATATGGGCCGAGCCTACGCGG
>JBKOUH010000521.1:0-3791 GCA_046723285.1 Pseudomonadota bacterium | reverse complement strand
GTGCACCGCCGATCACCGGGTCGAGCGCGTAGAACATGCGTGGGTTCACTTTCCGCACGCGCTTCACCACGTCGAGCACCGCGCGGCCGATGGCGACGTCGCCGATGTAGCCGGAGATGATCGCCGCGCAGTGGGGGAAGGCCTTCCGCTTCTCGATCTCGTCGATGATCTCGACGATGTCGGTCGCGTGATGGACGCCGCCCTTCCAGCTCTCCAACGCCGGATGATTGCTGAAATTCACCGTGTTGACCGGCCACACCTCGAGGCCGAGCCGCTCCAATGCGAACACCGCGGCGCGGTTCCCGACGCGCCCATAGGCCACGTGCGATTGGATCGAAAGTATCGGCATTCCCTGCCTTCCCGGCCCTGAAGGTCCCGCTCCGGCCGGCTCACGCCTAGCTCATAGCCGACTCCGGCGAAAAAAGGCTAAATCTTCCGCGCCGGGGCCGATTCAACCAGGAGAGTACCGCGCGCATGCCGCTCGTCAACGAGGCGCTCGAAGCCGCGATCGCGCGTCCGCGCCGCTCGATGCTCTACATGCCCGGCGCCAACGCGCGCGCGCTCGAGAAGGCCAAGACGCTGCCCGCCGATTCGCTGATCCTCGACTTGGAGGATGCGGTGGCGCCCGACGCCAAGGAAATGGCGCGCAAGCAGGTCGTGGCGGCGGTCAAGGCCGGCGGTTACGGAAAGCGCGAGCTCGTGGTCCGCATGAACAGCCTCGACACCGGCTGGGGCCACGAAGATGCGCCGGCGCTCGCCACGTCCGGCGCGCACGCGATCCTCATCGCCAAGGTCGAGAGCGCGGCCCAGGTGCTGCATGTCGAGGATCTGCTGAAAAGCTACGGCGCGCCCGACGATCTGCCGCTGATGGCGATGATCGAGACGCCGATGGGCGTCTTGAACGCGGCCGAAATCGCGCGCTCCACCTCGCGCATGATCTGCCTGGTCATGGGCACGTCGGATCTCGCGAAAGATCTCCACGCCGCCCACACGAGGGAGCGCCTGCCGATGCTGACCAGCCTCGGCCTCTGCCTCCTGGCCGCGCGCGCCAACCGCATCGCCATCGTCGACGGCGTGCATCTCGATCTCGCCGACGACGAGGGTTTCGCCCATGCCTGCAAGCAGGGCCGCGAGCTCGGCTTCGACGGGAAAACGCTCATCCACCCGAAGCAGGTCGAGAGCGCCAACGGCGCCTTCGCCCCCTCGGCCGAGGAAGTCGCGTGGTCGAAGAGAATCATCGTCGCCCATGCCGAGGCCGAGGCGAAGGGCGAGGGCGTCGTGCTCGTCGACGGCAAGCTGATCGAGAACCTCCACGTCGAAAACGCCCAGCGCCTCGTGGCGCTCGCCGAGCGGATTGCGGAGCTTGAATCGGCGCGTTAGCCACGCGCTTTCTTAACGTGCCAAGTGTGATAGTCTGCGGAAATTACCTAGTGGGGGAGTGTGGAATGTTCTCCGCGTTGCGTCTCGTTGCCGTCGGCCTGCTCGTCGCCGCGCCATCGCTCGCTCACGCCGAAGCCGCGGCGCGGCCCCAGCGCGTGATGGAAGTCGTCTCGGTCAAGATCGAGAAGCTCGGCGAGAACGACAAGAACTCGCACCGCATCACCGTCGTCGGCAAGGTGCCGACCGCGGGCTGGACGAAGCCCGCCTTGCGCATGACGCGCGAGCGCCATCCCAACAACGCGGTCCTCGGCTTCGAGCTGGTCGCGGTGCCGCCCAAGAAGGGCGCCGCCAAGACTGCGAGCGAAGTCACGGCCACGCTCGAGACCACGATCGGCGCCATCCAGCACACCGTCATCGTGCATGGCCAGAAGAAGTCGGTCGAGTGCACGATGGCCGGAGAGATCAGCTGCGAATAGCGCGGCGCTAAGCCGCCTGCTTCACCAACCGGCGCTTCACGGCTTTCATATCGTCGACGAATCGGCGATAGGCGGCGTGGCGCTCGTGGTCGTCCTCGATGCGCAGCAGCGCCGAGGGGTGGATGGTGATGAAGACCGGGACGCCTGCGGCGGCGCCGTCCGCGCCGGTCTCGACGCGCCCGCGCTCCTTCAGCACTTTGGCGTCGCGGCCGAGGAGTGTGCGCGCCGCGGTCGAGCCGAGCGCCACGATCAGCGCCGGCTTCACGATCGCGATCTCGCGCTCGAGCCACCAGCGGCATTTCTCGATCTCGCCGACATTCGGGCGCTTGTGGATGCGGCGCTTGCCGCGCGACTCGTTCTTGAAGTGCTTGACCGCATTGGTGATGTAGGTGTCGTCGCGCGCGATCTCGGCATCGGCGAGCGCGCGGTCGAGGAGCTTCCCCGCGGGTCCGACGAACGGCCGGCCGGCGATGTCCTCCTTGTCGCCGGGCTGCTCGCCGACGAACATGATGTGCGCGCCCGGCGCGCCCTCGCCGAAAACGGTCTGCGTCGCGTTGGCATAAAGCGGGCAGCGCCGACAGTGCGCCGCCTCGGCGATCAGGGCTTTGAGCCCGCCTGTGGCGTGGTTGCGCCGGTCCATATGCGTCGTGGCCATGATGCCCCGCGCCCGTTGTCCGTACGGCAGAATGCACCTTTCGTTCGAGCGAGAGGCTGCGACTCGGTAACGCCCGCGGCGCCGGCGCGGTTCCTGATGTGCGGCGGAGGCGCCCGGCCCTGCGACATCGCTGCTCGGCCGCGCGACATGATTCCATGCCGCCCGGGCGGAAAAGTGCCGCTAGGCTTGTGTCATTGCTCCAACGCATTCGGGCGGCGGCCATGACCAAGACCAACACCGGCAATTTCTTCGAGGATTTCCGGCTCGGCCAAGAGATCACGCACGCGACGCCGCGGACGCTGACCGACGGCGACACGGCGCTCTACACCGCGCTCTACGGCGGGCGCTTCGCGATCCATTCGTCCGACGCCTTCGCCGAGAAGCTCGGCTTCCCGCAGGCGCCGGTCGACGACCTCCTCGTCTTCCACACCGTGTTCGGCAAGACGGTGCCCGACATCTCGCTGAACGCCGTCGCCAATCTCGGCTACGCGGCCGGCGTGTTCGGCGCGCCGGTGTTCCCGGGCGACACGCTCTCGGCGCGCTCGCAGGTGATCGGGCTCAAGGAGAATTCCAACCGCAAGACCGGCGTCGTCTACGTGAAGACGGTCGGAACCAACGCGCGCGGCGAGGAAGTGCTGCGCTACGCGCGCTGGGTGATGGTGAAGAAGCGCGACGAGGCGGCGAAAGCGAACGGCGAGCAGATTCCGAACCTGCCGGGCTCGGTGCCGGTTGCCGAGCTGCGCGGCCTCAACGGGTTCAAGGTCAACGGCTACGACCGCGCCGCCGCCGGCTCGCGCCATCTCTGGGAGGACTACGCGCCCGGCGAGCGCATCGACCATGTCGACGGCATGACGATCGAAGAGGCCGAGCACCAGCTGGCGGCGCGCCTCTACCAGAACACGGCGCGCGTCCACTTCAACCAGCATGCGGAGGCGCAAGGCCGCTTCGGCAAGCGCCTCGTCTATGGCGGGCACGTGATCAGCCTCGCGCGCTCGCTGTCGTTCAACGGGCTCGCCAACGCGTTCCGCATCGCGGCGATCAATGGCGGCCAGCACGTGAACCCGGTCTTCGCCGGCGACACGATCTACGCCTGGAGCGAAGTGCTCGAGCGCCAGGCGCTGCCGGGCCGCGCCGACGTCGGCGCGTTGCGCTTGCGCACGGTGGCGGTGAAGAACCGCGCTTGCGCCGATTTCCCCTACAAAGCCGCCGACGGCAAGCACCTCCCCGACGTCGTGCTTGATTTCGACTACACCGCCCTGATGCCGCGAAGAGGCTGAGGC
>JBKOUH010000037.1:0-8582 GCA_046723285.1 Pseudomonadota bacterium | reverse complement strand
GCGCGGCGTCGATCGCGAGCGCCGGCAGCGGCGCGCCGGCGGCGCGCATCAGCAGCGGCGCCGCGACCAAGCCGGCGACGAAGGCAAGCTGCACCGGCACTTCGCCGGGCTTGGGCCGGATGAGGCCGGCGAGGATGCCGCTCACCCCGGCGACGCGGCCGAGGCCGAGCACGTAGATCGCGGCCGCGAGGCCGATGAGGGCGCCGCCGATGAGGGCGGTGACGGGCGTGAAATTGGCCATGATGCGAATCCCTGCAAGCGGCGGATTTATATATTCCGTTTTTCGTAAATGAAAGTGCGATCGCACGCAATAATTCCGACGTACACGGACGATCGCCGGCCGTTCGTTGCGCGCCGGCGCTATTCGCTTGCGCCCTCGACGCCGAATTGCTGGCTCCGCCAGCGCAGCATGCCGCCGGCGAGATTGGCGACGCGCTCGAAGCCGGCCTTCTTCAGGATTACCGTCGCCTGAGCCGAGCGCCCGCCGGCGCGGCAAACCGTGACGATCGGCCGATCCTGCGCCAGCTCCGGCGCGTGCTCGGCGAGCTTGCCGAGCGGCATAAGCTTGGCGCCGGGGATGTGGCCGAGCGGGCCGGTGAATTCGTGCGGCTCGCGCACGTCGACGATCTGCACCTGACGCCCGTGCTCCTCGAGCCATTGCGGCGCGATCTCCCAAATGCCGGCGAAGGTGAGCGTCAACGGCGCCCAGGCGGGATGGTCGTCGGGGAAGGCGCCGTCCGTGGGCTGCCCGGATTTCAGATTGGCCGGCACTGCCACGTCGATCTGCTTCGGGTGGGGCAGGCCGAGATTGCGCATGTAGCCGACGAAATCGTCCTCGGAGAGCTGGCCGCCCAAACGCGGATTGAAGCGCTTCTCCTCGCCGACGCTGGTGGCGGAGAGGCCGCGATAGTCGTGGCCAGGATAGAGCAGGCAGGTCTCGGGCAGCGAAAAGATGCGCGCATGGACCGAGCGGTAGAGCGCGCGCGGGTCGCCCTGCTGGAAATCGGTGCGTCCGCTCCCGCGGATGAGCAGCGCGTCGCCGGTGAAGGCGCGCGTCTCGTCGTCGAGCACGTAGGTGAGGCACCCGTTGGTGTGGCCGGGCGTGGCGCGCACCTCGAGCGAGCGGCGGCCGAACGCGATGCGCTCGCAATCCTGGAGATACAGATCCGCGCCCTCGGCGCCGCTGGTGGCGGCGACGCCGATCTTGCTGCCGAAGCGCTGCCGCAGCAGCGCGCCGCCGGTCACGTGGTCGGCATGGACGTGCGTCTCGAGCGTGTAGAGGAGCTTCAACTCGAGTTCGCGGATGAGCGCGCTCTCGCGCGGCACCTGCTCGAACACCGGGTCGATGAGCACGGCGTCGCGCGTCTTCCCGTCGGCGAGAAGATACGTGTAGGTCGAGGATTGCGGGTCGAAGAGCTGGCGGAAGATGAGCATTGGAGCCTTTTCGTGTTTTGCCCATTCTAGCCGATTATTCAGAGATTGAGTCCTGTTCCGAAGCGGCCGGCGCTAATGCCGGACGGGGTCGGCCCTTGGCGCGGGGCTTGCGATTTGCCACATAGACGGCGCGCGGGCTTGACCGCGAGAAAGCGGCCCTGGGCGGAATCGAGGATCAGGATGGGTACGGACACGGCGACGGAATCCGCGACCAAAGAGGCCGGGCGCGATTTCGTGCGCGACATCGTCGAGGCCGATCTCGCGGCGGGCCGCGTCAAGGAGGTGGTGACGCGCTTTCCGCCCGAGCCCAACGGCTATCTCCACATCGGCCACGCCAAGGCGATCTGCCTGAATTTCGGGGTCGCGCAGGAATACGGCGGGCGCTGCCATCTCCGCTTCGACGACACCAACCCGACCAAGGAGGAGCAGGAATTCATCGACGCGATCGAGGCCGACGTGCGCTGGCTCGGCTTCGAGTGGGGCAAGCACCTCTATCACGCGTCGGATTATTTCGAGCAGCTCTATCAGTGGGCCGAGCACCTGATCCGCACCGGTAAGGCCTATGTCGACGACACGCCGCTCGAGGAGATGCGCGCGATGCGCGGCACCTTGACCGAGGCGGGCCGCGCCAGCGCGTTCCGCGATCGCACGGCGGCCGAGAACCTCGATCTCTTCCGCCGCATGCGCGCGGGCGAGTTCCCGAACGGCGCGCGCGTGCTTCGTGCCAAGATCGACCTCGCCGCGGGCAACATGAATCTGCGCGATCCCGTGCTCTACCGCATTCTGCACGCCGCGCATCCGCGCACCGGCGACAAGTGGTGCCTCTACCCGACTTACGATTTCGCGCACGGCCAGTCGGACGCGATCGAGAACATCACGCACTCGCTCTGCACGCTGGAATTCGAAGACCATCGCCCGCTCTACGACTGGTTCCTCGACAATCTGCCGGTGCCCTCGCGCCCGCGGCAGTACGAATTCGCGCGCCTGAACCTCGCCTACACCGTGCTCTCGAAGCGCGTGCTGACGAAGCTCGTGAGCGAGGGCCATGTGACGGGCTGGGACGATCCGCGCATGCCGACCTTGGCGGGCCTGCGCCGGCGCGGCGTGCCGGCGGCGGCGATCCGCGAATTCGTGCGCCGCATCGGCGTCGCGCGCGCCAACAGCGTCGTCGACATGGCGATCTTCGAGCACCCGGTGCGCGAGCTCCTGAACAAGATCGCGTTGCGGCGCATGGCGGTGCTGCGCCCGCTGAAAGTCGTGATCGAGAATTATCCCGCGGGGCAGAGCGAGGAGCTCGACGCGGTCAACAATCCCGAGGACCCGGAGGCCGGGTCGCGGAAAGTGCGCTTCGGCCGCGAGCTCTTCGTCGAACGCGACGACTTCATGGAAAATCCGCCGAAGAAGTTCTACCGCCTCTCGCCGGGGAAAGAGGTGCGCTTGCGTTACGCCTATTTCATTACCTGCCGCGAGGCGGTGAAGAACGCGGCGGGCGAGGTGGTGGAGCTCCGCTGCACCTACGATCCGGCCACGCGCGGCGGCAATGCGCCGGACGGACGGAAGGTGCAGGCGACGCTGCATTGGGTGGCGGCCGATGCCGCGATCGCGGCCGAGGTGCGCCTCTACGACACGCTGTTCGCGCGCCCCGATCCCGGCGCCGGCGGCGATATCTTCGCCGACCTCAATCCGAACACCCTCGAAGTGCTGAAGGGCTGCCGCATCGAGCCCGCGTTGGTCGGCGGCAACTCACGCGAGGCCGTGCAGTTCGAGCGCCAGGGCTATTTCTGCCTCGACGCCGACAGCACGCCCGGCAAGCCGGTCTTCAACCGGACGATCGGCTTGCGCGATACCTGGGCGAGAGAGAAGGCGAAGGGCGGGTAGGCGGCCGAGCCTATCGCCCGGCGCGCCCGCTGCCGTTTAGCGCTTGCCCTTGTCGTCGTCCTTCTTGCCCGGGTCGCCCTTCTTGGGATCGGCCGCCTTCTTGGGATCCGGGGCGCCGCGCTTGGGGTCGAATTGCGCCGGCTTGCCTTTGGGGTCGGGGCCCTTCTTGGGGTCGAAGGCCGGCCTGCCCTTGGGATCGTAAGAGCCGCGCTTCGGGTCGTAGCTCGGCGGCTTGCCCTTGGGATCGTAGGTGCCCTGCTTGGGGTCATAGTATCCGCGCTTGGGGTCGTAGTAGCCGCGCTTCGGATCGTATTGGCTGCGCTTCGGGTCGTAGTAGCCGCGCTTGGGGTCTTCCCATTTCTTGGCGTCGTAGCCCGGATTCCAGCGCTGGCTCCTGTAGTCCCAGCTTTGCCAGCGATCGCGTTCGGCATACCAGGGCCGGCTGCGATAATGCTGATCCCAATAATTGCCGAAGATGAACGAGATGATCGGCAGGCCATAGCGCGGCCCGTACAAGGTGAGCGGCATCGGCTGCGGCCCGTAATTGATGGCCACGTATTGGCCGGCAACCCAGCCGCGGCTGTACTCCCAGCCGACGTCGCACCAGAGGAAGCCGTCGATGCAGCCATAGACCGTCAACGGGGTTCCGGCCGGCAGAAGGGCGACGGGCGGGTAGTTGATATCGGGTCCCGTGCGCAGAATGAGGTCGACGGTCACGTAGCCCACGGTCTGCGCCTGGGCGGGCTGCGCCACGAGCGGCGCGGCCGCGATCGCGGCGGCGGCGAACAGGATCTTTGCGTTCAAGGAAGTGTCTCCTTTTGAGGGGCGGTCGCGGGCACTATGCCTTAGGGCGCTTTCGCCAAGACCAAATGCGTACCGGGATCCAACGAATGCCGCGTTGATGTGGATCAGTGCCCGGATCTGCGGTTCCAATTCAATACGTCTTGACCCCAAAAGCAGTCGCTCTTCCCGCGTGCGTTCGATCGCCGCGTCCGAGCGGCGCAGTGAGAGAATGTGGCGCTTTCGGGATTGGCGTCGCTCGCCCGCGAGCCGTAGCCGCGCCCGCCTTCGCTAAAGCTTCGGCGGGCAGGTAGCGGCGAAGGCTGGTTGGGGGACTAGGATTCGAACCTAGATAAACGGAGTCAGAGTCCGTTGTCCTACCGTTGAACGATCCCCCAACAGGGCATCAGCCGGAAGGCGGCGTATATATCGTATCCCGCACGCGGGGAACAAGTCGGCGGGGCCGGCGCGCGGCGATCGTCCTCGCACCTCCCGTGTTGTCGTCCCGCGAGAGCGGCGGCCCATGCCAACGTCCGCGGACCGCTCGCAGGATGGGCATTAGGGCGACGCCGTGCTTTCGCATCACGGTGCGTCGTTGCGTGCACCGGTCGCCGGCGAGATGGGTCCCCGCTTGCGCGGGGACGACAAGACGGATGGAAGATGAGGACTGTCTGCAGGCCGCCGGACCCTCGCGTTAATCCTGTCTCGAAATTGCAATGGAGGGGGTCACAGGATAGCTTTCGGGTCATGGAGCCCGCGGCGTCCTCCTCTCCATCCAAGTCTGAAAGCGGCTCGGGAGCGCAAACCTATGCCGCGCTCGACCTCGGCACCAACAATTGCCGGCTGCTGGTCGCGGCGCCGCAAAGCGGCGGGTTTCGCGTCATCGAATCCTTCTCGCGTATCGTGCGCCTGGGCGAGGGCCTGACCGCGAGCGGGCGCCTGGCGCCGCGCGCCATGGGCCGGGCCATCGAGGCGCTGCGCATCTGCGCCGGCCGGCTTTCGCGCTATCGCGGCCTTCGGCTTCGCGCGGTCGCGACAGAAGCCTGCCGCCAGGCGGTCAACGGTCACGAGTTCGTCGCGCGCGTGAAGCGCGAAACCGGGCTCGCGCTCGAGATCATCAACGCCGAGGAGGAGGCCCGGCTGGCGCTCGCCGGCTGCGCGTCGCTGCTCGACGAATCGGCGCCGCATGCGTTCGTCTTCGACATCGGCGGTGGCAGCACGGAAATTATCTGGCGCCGCGACATCCGCGCGCGGCGCGGAATGAACGGCCACGACCTTGGTCGCGACCTCGGTCACGGCCGGGGCGATGGCGAGGAAATGCTCGCGCAAGGGCTCGACGGCCTCCGCTTCCATTCGGTGCCGATCGGCGTCGTCACGATGGCCGAGCGCTACGGCGCCGACCGCGTCGCCCCCGCCGCCTACAAGGCGATGGTCGACCAGGCGCTCGATCTGCTGCGCCCGTTCGAGACCGTCGAGCAGATCGGCGGCGAGATCGCCGGCGCGCGCGTGCAGATGCTCGGCACGTCGGGCACGGTCACGACGCTGGCCAGCGTCTTCCTCGACCTCCGCCGCTACAGCCGCATGCGCGTCGACGGCTCATATCTCGATTTCGACTCGATCCGGCGCATCAGCGACGAGATCGCGGGCCTCGATTACGCGGCGCGCGCGGCCATGCCGTGCATCGGGCCGCAGCGCGCCGACCTCGTCGTCGGCGGCGTCGCGATCCTGGACGCGATCTGCCGGCTCTGGCCGGTCGGACGCCTCCGCGTCGCCGACCGCGGCCTGCGCGAGGGCATTCTCAACCTGCTGATCGCGGCGGATCGCCCCGCTGGCGTGCCCGAGGCCGCCGCCTAAGTTCGCCGCATGAGCAAGTCTTCCAAAGGCAGCGGCTCCCGCTTCGCGGCGGTCAGGGTGCGTGGCGGCAAGGTGCGGAAGGCGTCGTCGCGCCAATGGCTCGAGCGCCAGCTCAACGACCCCTATGTGCACGAGGCCAAGCGGCGCGGGTTCCGCTCGCGCGCGGCGTTCAAGCTGATCGAGATCGACGACCGGGCGAGGCTGCTGCGCCCGGGCCTGCGCGTCGTCGATCTCGGCGCCGCGCCGGGCGGCTGGACGCAGGTGGCCGTCGAGCGCGTGCGCGCGGGCAGGCCGGGCGGCGGTATCGTCGTCGCCATCGACAAGGAGGCGATGGAGCCCATCCGCGGCGCCACGGTGATCCAGGCCGACATGACCGATCCCGCCAACGATGCGCGCATTCTCGAAGCGCTCGGCGGGCCGGCCGATCTCGTGCTCTCCGATATGTCGCCGGCCACGGTCGGCCACGCGCAGACCGATCATCTGCGCATCGTGGCGCTGGTCGAGGCGGCGGCGGAGTTCGCGCTGCGCCATCTCGCGCCCGGCGGGGCGTTCGTCGCAAAAGTGTTCGAGGGCGGCACCGAGCAGGCGCTGCTGGCGCGCTTGAAGCAGAGCTTCGCCGGCATCCGCCATGTCAAGCCGCCGGCAAGCCGCAAGGAATCGGCGGAGATCTACCTCGTCGCCACGGGCTTCCGCGGCGCGTGACGGCGCCTTACCGGCAGGCCGAATTGCACAGGTTGAATCGAGTCTGGCACTGAGCCAGGCAATCGATGCGAATCGCGGCGTCGTCGCAGGTCCGGGTGCACGCGTTGAGTTCCTCGACGCAGAGCATTCTGCAGGATTGAGCCAATTGCTGAGGACGGCTCTGCCGCGGCGCCGGTGCGCCGGCGTCATCGCCAAGCGCGGAGCCCAGCGCGACGCAGGCCGCGGCCGCGGCGATGAGGGTGGTGCGCAGAACGTGCAGCACGGTGCGTCTCCGGCAGCCCCGCCCCTGATTTAGCAGGAGCCACAACCCTGCAACTCGCGAGTAACTACGCGGCGAGGTTCGCAATGCGCCCAACGAGCTCGATGTCGGTTTCCTTGGTGAGATCCTTGTGGATTTCGCCGCTGACCATGCCGCGCGCCTTGGCGCCGAGCGCGGCGCGGAGATCGCCGAGGAATTTCGGCGGCGCGGCCAGCACCAGCTTCTGAAACGCGCCGCGCATGGCCGCGTCGTTGAGGTAGTCGGCCACGACATGGGCGAATTCGCGCTTCTCGCGGCGGATCGGTCCCTCGGCGTCCTGGAAACCGTGATGCGCGGAGGTGGCGCTTTCCTGCGATTTGCCGGCCGCCTCGAAGCGGCCGTGCTCGTAGATTTCGTGCTTCAAGGTCGTGACGGTCGGCAGCGGCGGCGTCAGCACCGTCGCTTCCTTGATGCGGGCGTGGCCGGCGTCGGCGACACAGAACCAGGTGATGGGTTTGCGGGGCATGGTCGAGAGGTCTCCTTACTTATGTCTCAATAACTGCCGCATGGGGCCGGCGTTCGGCATGATCCAGGTCAAGTGCCCCGCGGGGGCACTAACGGATTTCTTCGCCGGTGACGCTGCTCAAGAGATTGGCGGGAAGCCCGGCGGCGCGCAATGCCGCCAGGATCTCGTCGATGTGGCGCGCGTCGCGTGTCTCGATCACCACGTCGAGCTCGGCCATCTTGAGCGGCACGTCGTGGAACAGGCGCTGGTGATAGACTTCGACGATGTTGCCCCCGGCGGCGCCGATGAGGTTGGCGACGCGGCCCAGGAGGCCCGGCTGGTCGCTGATGTCGACGCGGAGGCGCACGAGGCGGCCCGAGCGCACCAGGCCGCGCAGCAGGATCGCCGACAAGAGCCGCGCGTCGACGTTGCCGCCGGAGATCACGATGCCGACGCGCTTGCCCTTGAAGCGCTCGCGGTTGGCGATGACGGCGGCGAGCCCGGCGGCGCCGGCGCCTTCGGTCACCGATTTCTCGATCTCGAGCATCAGCAGCACGGCCTGCTCGAGCGCGTCCTCGCTGACGAGGAGGATGTCTTCCACCAGGTCCTTGACGATCTTGCGCGTGATCTCGCCCGGGCGCTTCACCGCGATGCCCTCGGCGATGGTGACGCCGCCAGCGCGCGGCTCCGCGCCGCGCAGCACCTGCGACATCGCCGGGTATAGGGCGGCCTCGACGCCGTAGAGCACGATATCCGGCTTCAAGGCCTTCGCCGCCACGGCGATGCCCGAGATCAAGCCGCCGCCGCCGACCGGCACGACGAGTGCATCGAGCTCGCTGCCGCCGTCGAGCATTTCGAGCGCGATCGTGCCCTGGCCGGCGATGATCTCGGCGTCTTCGTAGGGATGCACGAACAGCAGACTGCGCTCCTGCCGCAAGGCGTCGGCGCGATCCTGCGCTTCGGAAAGATCGAGCCCGTGCACGACGACTTCGGCGCCGAAGCGCCGCGTCTGGTTGATCTTGGTGAACGGCGTGCCCTCGGGCATCACGATCACGGCCGGAATGCCGAGGCGCTGCGCGTGATAGGCGACGCCGTGCGCGTGATTGCCGGCCGTGCAGGCGTTTACGCCGGCGTTCCTCTGCGCCGGTGAATGGCTCGCGAGCTTGTTGAGCGCGCCGCGCTCCTTGAACG
>JBKOUH010000342.1:0-8260 GCA_046723285.1 Pseudomonadota bacterium | reverse complement strand
TTCGAAGCCCTTGTGGACGCCCGGCGACTCCTGGACGTAGGTCGAGGTCGCGTAGATCGGCACCATGATGGCGCCGGTTGTGGGATCGGGCGCCTGTCCGCCGTGGATGGCGCGCGTGGCGAAGGCGAGGTTGTCGGTCTTCTTGAACATGATTGCCGTTCACCGCACCTGGCGGCGCAAATGGTTGAGCAGGTCGATGCGCGTGATGAGGCCAAGGAACTTGTCGCTGTCCATGACGATGGCGACGTGGTCCTTGGCGAAGATGGGGAAGAGCGTGTCGATCGGCGCCGTGGGCGACAGCGTCTCGATGCGCGCGTTCATGCTGCCGCGCACCGGCTCGGCGAAGCGGTGGTGGCCGCGCGTGACCGCGAGCAGCAGGTCGGACTCGTCGATGATGCCGACGACGCGGTCCTTCTCCATGACCGGGAGCTGCGAGACATCGTACATCTTCATGCGCGTCAGCGCCGTCGCCAGCGGCTCGTCGGGGCCGACCGTGACGACCGCGCGCTCGGCATAGCGGCGCGCGATGAGGTCGGAAAGATCGCCTTTCTTGCGCCGCTCGATGAAGCCCTGATCGATCATCCAGAAATCGTTGTACATCTTGGAGAGATATTTGTTGCCGCTGTCGCAGACGAGCGTCGCGACGCGCTCGGGCTTGGTGCGCGAGCGGCAATAGCGCAGCGCCGCCGCGATCAGCGTGCCGGTGGACGAGCCCACCAGGATGCCCTCGCGGCGCAGCACCGCGCGCGCGGTGGCGAAGGCTTCGGCGTCGGGAATGGCGTAGGCGTCGGAGACGCGCGAAAGATCGCACACGGGCGGGATGAAATCCTCGCCGATGCCCTCGACGGTCCAGCTCCCGACCTCGCGCTTGATTTCGCCGGTCCTGACGTAGTGGACGAGGATCGAGCCCTCGGGATCGGCCAAGATCATGCGCGTCTTCGGCGAGACGCGGGCGAAATAGCGCGCGAGGCCCGTGATCGTTCCGCCAGAGCCAACGCCGCAGACGACCGCGTCGACGTCGTGACCCATCTGCGCGAAGATTTCGGGACCTGTCGTCGTCTCGTGCGCATAGGGATTGGCGGGGTTACCGAACTGGTCGGCATACCAAGCGCCCGGAATCTCGCGCGCGAGCCGGCCGGCGACATCCTGGTAGTAGTCGGGATGGCCCTTGCCGACGTCCGAGCGCGTCATGCGCACCTCGGCGCCGAGCGCGCGTACGTGCTGCACTTTCTCCTGGCTCATCTTGTCGGGGATGACGAGGAGCAGGCGATAGCCTTTCTGCCCGGCGACGAGCGCCAAGCCGAGCCCGGTATTGCCCGCCGTCGCCTCGACGATGGTGCCGCCCGGCTTGATCTTGCCGTCGCGTTCCGCCGCCTCGATCATCGAGAGGCCGATGCGGTCCTTGATCGACCCGGCCGGATTCTGGTTCTCGAGCTTCAGGAACAGTCGGCACGGGCCGGCGTCGAGCTTCGTCGCCTCGATCATCGGCGTGTTGCCGATCATCGCGAGGACGGAGCGCGTGGGCGGAGCAGGGGAGGCCGTGTCGGAAAGCGCGGGAGCCGGGGCGCTGGTCATGCCCACAAGATAAACGGCGGCGCGGAAAAGGCGAGGGCGCTGCCGGACGCTTTCTTCGAAGCGATCTACTGCCCGGCGGTGCCGCCGTTCGCTCAGCGCAGGATCACCTGGACCGGCATCAGCGCGATCTTGGGCGCGAACACCAGCACGACAACGAGTGCGACCAGCAGTGAGCCCAGCGTCCAGGCCACGGCCGGGGGCAGGCCGAGGCCGGGTGCTTCCGGCGAGCGCCGCGCTGCCCGCGCCATCATCGCGGCCATCCCGAGGATGAGAAGAACCGCGCCCGCGAACGTGGTATCGACGCCGGCGTCCTGGGCCAGGCGAAAGGTCAGTGGAAGCAGCAGCGCCATCGCGAGGATCGGCGTCACGAAGTAGGCCAGCACGGCATAAGCAATGGCGGCGGCAGCAACCACGAATAGGATGCTGTCTCCGCTCACGGCCTCCTTCAGCGCTTGCGGGAAACCGGCGAAAACGATCGGTGTCGCGATGAGTATGACCGCGGCGAGGCAACACATGATCGCCGCCGCTTCCATGCCCGCCTGCCGAAGGATCGGCCCAATCGGCTGAGCCAGGGCCAGCACGCGCACGGGGATTGCGATCACGATCCCGAATATCGCGAACAGGCTCGCCGCCTCGGTCGGCGTGAACAGGCCCGTGGCGACACACGGCATGAAACCAATGGAAAGAGCCCAACCAGCGAGCCACGGCGTCACCGCACGAAACGGCGCCACCGCGTATGCGATCGCGATTGCAACGGCTGCGATGATCGCCGGTGCGAGCGAGGCGATCAAGACGCTCGCAATCGAGGCCTCGACCGTGATGCCGTAAAATGCCGCGAGGATCGTCGGGCCGGCGACCGCGGCCGTGGCCTCGGGCGTGCGCGCGCCGCCGAGAGCGGCCGACAAGACGACGACGACCGGGATCAACAGGAATACGTGGCTGCCGAAAGTCGATGCGACTTGAAGGTAAGCGGCGTCCAGTGCGAACGCAGCGTCTCCCCGGATGACGGCGGTTGCGGCGATCCCGATGACCGAGACTGCGAGGGCAATGATACAGCCCGGCACCAAGGCCAGTGCGGAATGCGAGCGCAACGGCGGGTCGCCGCTCCGGACGAACGGCGCCGCCAGCGCCGCGGGCAGCGCGAGCAGCGCAATCCCGGCGAAGCCGAGGCCGAGATAAGTGGCGATTTGATCGCTAAATTCGGGACCGAGGAGCGGACGGTTTGCGAAAGTGCGGCCGACGACGTCGGCGAGCGCGACGAGCGTGAAGACGATAACCAGGGCAAAGAGAAGCCCGCCGCCGACCGCGGCCAGCGCCTGTAGAATTCCAGAAGATGCGCCGGCGCCCCCGCGATCGCTAATCGATGACGGCATGGCCTCTCCCCCACGCCGCAGTCTCGCATCGAAACAGCGCCCGCGCAAAGCTGGCCGCTATGCGGTTACTTTTGCGTGCCCATCACCGCGTCGGGCAGCCAGGTCGCGATCTCGGGGAAGATGCTCAGCAGGATCATGCCGATCACCATCGCGATCATGAAGGGCAGTGCCCCCCAGAGGATCGTGCCGAGGCGAATTTTGGGCGCGATGCCGTTGATGACGTAGAGGTTGAGGCCGACCGGCGGCGTGATCAGCCCCAATTCCATGTTGACGGTGAGGATGACGCCGAACCAGACCGCATCGAAATTGAGCTTGATGAGGATCGGCATCAGGATCGGCGTCGTCATCAGGATTATGGCGGCCGGCGGCAGGAAGCAGCCCAGGACCAGCAGGAAGATGTTGACCCACAGCATCAACCACCAGCGGTCCATCTGCATGCCGCTGATCCATTCCGCGATCGCCTGCGTGATGCGGAGATCGGACATCATGTAGCCGAACAGGATCGCGGTGCCGATGATGAGCAGGATCATCACCGATTCACGCGTCGTGTCGCGGAAGATGCGCCAGAGATCGCTCAAGCGCCACATGCGGTAGATGAGCACAACGAACACGAGGCAGAGCAGGCCGCCGACGCCCGCCGCCTCGGACGCGGTCGCGTGCCCGCCATACATGGCGTAGACCACGCCCATGATGATGAGCAGGAAGGGCACGATGCGCGGCAGCGCGCCGAAGCGGTCGCGCCAGCGCACGACCATGGCTTGGCGATAGGCGCGGCCGTCGCCGCGCACGTAGCAGAGGATCATCGCCCAGATGATGAAGAAGCTGGTCAGCATGATCCCGGGCAGCACGCCGGCGAGGAAGAGGCGCCCGATCGAGGTTTTGCTCGCGATGCCATAGAGGATCATCGTGAGCGAGGGCGGGATGAGGATGCCGAGCGTGCCGCCGGCGGCGATCGCGCCGGTGGCGAGATCGTCGCCATAGCCGCGCTTCTGCATCTCGGGGATGCCCATCTTGCCGATGGCGGCGCAGGTGGCGGGCGAAGAGCCGGTCAGCGCCGCGAAGAGCGCGCAGGCGCCGAGATTGGAGACGACGAGCGAACCCGGAACGCGGTTCAGCCACTTCGAGAGGGCTTCGTAGAGGTCGCTGCCCGCGCGCGAGCAGGCGACGGCCGCGCCCATCAGCACGAACATCGGAATCGAGACGAGCGTGAAGTCATCGAGGCCGTGAAAGAGTTTCTCCGGCAGGAACGACACGCCGGCAAAGCCGTGGAAGACGAACAAGACTCCGGCAGCCACGAGTCCGAGGCCGAAGGCGATGGGAATTCCCGAAAAGAGCACGACGATGGTGACGACGCTGATGATCAGGCCGAGGGTCAACGGGTTCATGGATGGCTACACCCCGTGCCCGGTGGCCTTTGCCTCGATCGTCTCTTCGACGGCGGCGGAGCCGAACGGCGCGGCGCGGCCGGTGGCGAGGCAATAGATATCGGCAATGTATTGCAGCGAAAGCAGCGTGAAGCCGATCGGCAGCGAAATATAGGGAACCCAGAGCTTCGGCGCCCACACCGAGTTCTTCACCTCGCCGGTCTCCCACACGTCCCACCACCAATCGAAGCTGTACCAGAGGATGGTGATGCAGAAGACGAGCGCCAGAATGGCGGCGGCGAGCGCCAGCCAGAACTTTCCCCGCGCGCCCAGATAGTGCGGGATCACGTCGACGTTGACGTGGCCGCGCGTCAATAGCACGTAGGGGCAGCCGATAAAGGTGGCGGCGATCACCGCGTAAGTGATGTATTCCACCTGCCAAATCACCGCGCGTCCCATCACCGAGCGCTCGAAGACGAGATGCGCCGTGACGGCAAGGCAAGACGCGAACAGCAGCGCCGCGATCACGCCGGTAATGCGCGAAAGCTGCGCGACGATGCGGACATAGGTCATCATGGCGACGGCGCCCCCGGACGCCAATGATGCTTCACTGTCAGCGCTCGATACCCGGCCCTACTCGCGGTACCGATCGATTTCATGGTGGTACCGCGGTATTGCCGGCGCAGACGCGGCTGCGCTGAGGCGGCCCAGGCCATCCCGCGCATGCTCCTCGTCGCGGAGGCGCCGGCGTCACTTCACCGACAGCGCCTTCTCGATGAGCTTGTCGCCGCCCTTCACTTTCTCGGCGAAGATCTTGTACGAGGTCTTCCTGGCCACCTCGCGCCAAGCCTCGAACTGCGCGTCGGTCAACTCGACGACCTCGACGCCGGCCTTCTTAAAGACGTCGACCATCTTGGAATCGAGCCCAGGCGATTCCTTCTCGAAGAACGCCTGCGACTTCTTGCTTGCGGCCATGAGCGCGTCCTGCTGCTTCTTGTCGAGCGAATCGAACTTCTTCTTGGCCATCACCACTGGCTCGTACATGAACCACAGCGCGGCGTCGCCGGGCTGGGTGATGCACTTCATCTGCTCGTAGAGGCGGAACGAGACGAAGCTGCCGCACGAGGTGTCCGTCGCTTCGGCGACGCCGCTCTGCATCGCATTGTAGACTTCGGAGGAAGGAATCGAGACGATCGAAGCGCCGGCCCCGCGCCACATCTCGGCGAAGGCGCGGCCGGCCGCGCGGAACTTCAATCCCTTCACGTCGTCGGGGTTGCGCAGGCAGACCTTCTTGGAGCCGAAGGCGCCGGCGAGCCATGCATCGGCCAGCACGATCACGCCGGCCTTCTCCATGACCGCCTTGATGTCCTGCATGAACTCCGAATTGTTGATGCGCTTGGCGTGCTCGTGGTTCTTGACCAGGCCCGGCATCAGCGTGGCGCTGAATTCGCCGTGGCGCCCGCTCGCGTAGTCGAGCGGGAACGCGGAGATGTCGAGCTGCCCGCGGATCATCGCCTGCCATTGCTCGTTGGCCTTGAATAGCGATTCGCCGGGGAAGACCTGGATCTTGAGGCCGACATTCGCCTGCGCAACCTCGCGCGCGATGATCTGCACCATCTCGTCGCGCACATCGCCCTTGCCGCCCGGGAATTGATGCGAGGCCTTGAGCTCCATCGTCTCCGCGCTGGCGGGTGCCGCGAGGGAAACGGACGCAACGAGGGCATATGCAAGCCTACGCATGGGCTTCCTCCCGTTTCTGACATCCGCGTTAACGAATGGATTGGCGGCCACGCTACAGAATGAGGACCGCAGGCGCAACCGATCGCGCATTTCGCCGCTTGAGGTACGCCGCTGCTGCGTTAGACTCGCGACCGTTCGGGGATTTTTGCGGGAACGCGCGCCGATGGTCCGGCTCCGCCTCATGTTCACGATCGTTCTGGCCTCGGCGGCCGGCATTGCATCGGCGCGGCCGGTGACGCCGCTTGACCAGGCGCGCCACGACAAGACGCTCGCCATCACCCGCGACCAACTCGCGGAAGCCGTCGCGCGCAAGGATCTGGCGGTGATCGCCAGTTACATCGCCGCCGATGCCAAGGTCGGCACCGGCATCGGCATGCCGGCGCTCGAAGCCTGGTTGAGGCGCGATCCCGCGCTTTCGGAGGAACTGGATCGCGCACTGGCCCTCGGCGGGCGCATGATGCGGCCCGGCCAGTTCGAGGCGCCCTACACCTAGTTCGTGCGCGAGCAGGGCATCCCGCTCGAGGAGCTCGGAGTCGTCATCGGCCGCAACATCGCCGTGCACGAGGCGCCGACCGAAACGGCGCAGGTGATGGCGCGCTACACGCACGAAACGGCCGTGGTGAAGCGCTGGTGGGTGGCCGACGCCCATGGGCGCTCGGCCAAAGCCGAGGCTGGGCCTCCGAATACCTGGGGCGAGATCCAGCTCCCGAGCAAGCGGCGCGGCCATGTGCTGAAGCGCTGGGTGCGCTGGGTCGGCGCGCTCCGCGTCGGCTTCGCCAAGCGCGGCGGCCAGTGGTGGGTGGTGCGGATCGAAGCCGGGAACTAGCGCGCGGCCCGGCCTAGCGCAGCGCGCCCTCTTTTCTCAGCTCTGCCTCGTAGGCCGCGAGCGTCTCCTCGATGAGCCGTGCGATCTCGTCGATTTCGGCTTCGGTCACGATGAGCGGCGGGCACACCATCAGCCACTCGCCGTATTTTCCGTTGGCGGTGCGGCGCGAGTAGAGCAGCAAGCCGCGCTCGATGCCGAGCTCGATGATGCGGTAGACCGCTTGGCGCTCGGCCGGGAAGATCGCCTTCGTCTCCTTGTCGGCGACGATCTCGATCGCCTGCAGCAAGCCCATGCCGCGCACGTCGCCGAGAATGCCGCTCCGCGCCTTGATCGCAGCGAGCCGCTGCCGCAGCACAACGCCCATGCGCGCCGCATTGCCCATGAGATCGCGCTCGACCATCTCGCGCACGACGGCAAGGGCGATCGCGCAGGAAAGCGGATTGGCCGAGTAGGTATGGCCGTGCAGGAAGCCGCCGGCGCCGGCCACGGCTTCGACCATCTTCGCCGGCGCGAGCACCGCGCCCAGGGGCGTGTAGCCGGCCGAGATGCCCTTGGCGAGCGTCACGAGATCCGGCCGCGCCGCCGGCCAATGCTCGGCGGCGAGGAAGGTGCCGGTGCGGCCGGCGCCGCTCATCACCTCGTCGTAGATGAGCAGCACGCCTCGGCGGTCGCAGATTTCGCGGATGGCGCGATAATAGTGATCGGGCGCCACGAGCGCGCCGGTCGCGAGCCCGCCCACCGGCTCCATGATGAACGCCAACACCGTGTCCGCGCCTTCGCGGCGGATCACTGCATCGAGCTCGGCCGCGCAATGGCGCGCATAGCTGTCGGCGGTGTGATTGGGCGGCAGGCGATAGGTGAACGGCGCCGGCACCAGCGGCATCAACCGGGCCTGGACGCCGAACAAACGCCGGCTGTCGGGGTCGCCGGTGACGCCAAGCGCGCCGAGCGTGGCGCCGTGATAGCCCGGGTCGCGCGCGATCACCTTCCAGCGCCCGGCTTCGCCGCGCGTCACCGCGTATTGGCGCGCGAGTTTGATCGCGGCCTCGGTCGCCTCGGAGCCGCCCGAAACGAAGAACGCGCGCTCGAGGCCCGGCCCAGCGAGGCGCGTCACGAGGCCGGCGAGATCGATGTTGGGCTGGTTCTCGAAGAGCGCGCGGCTCGCATAGGCGACCTTCTTCGCCTGCGCGACCATGGCTTCGAGCACGCGCGGATTGCCGTGACCGATGTTGCTGACGACCGGACCCGAGCACGCGTCGATGTAACGTCGGCCCGCGGTGTCCCAAACATAGATGCCCTCGGCGCGGTCGACGGTCGGCCGGTTGCGCGCCGCCGATCTCGCGTAGAAGAGCTGGATCGAGCCGCCGTGCGCGGCGGCTCCT
>JBKOUH010000130.1:0-5348 GCA_046723285.1 Pseudomonadota bacterium | reverse complement strand
GTTCGAACGGGCCGGCGGGATCGGCCGCTTGGCCGTGCCAACGCAGCGCGCCGTGCGATAGGTCGCGCGGAACGGCGGCGAGGGCGGCGCGCAAGATGCCTTCGCAGTCGGCGATGAGCGCCGTCCAATCGGCGCCGGCGCGATACCATTCGAGCATCGTGAATTCCGGATGATGCGTCGGCGCGCGCTCGCCGTTGCGGAACACGCGCGCAAACTGGAAAAGACGCGGTTCGCCCGCTGCCAAGAGCTTCTTCATCGCGAATTCGGGCGAGGTGTGGAGATAGAGTCCGCGGCGGGCCTGGCCGAACGGCTCCTCGAGCTCGGTCGCGAAGGCCTTCAAGTGCACTTCCATGCCGGGCGAAACTTGGAGCGCCGGCGTCTCTACCTCGACGAAACCTTGATCCCCGAAGTAGCGGCGGATCGCGGCCATGGCCGCATTGCGCGCGAGGAGGCGCGGGCGCCGAAGCGCGAATTGGTCGCGGTCCCACCAGGTCATGCGGCTTCCGAACCGGAGCGGGCAGGGCTATATCGCGCGCCATGAGCAAGGCCCAACCGCGCAGCACGCGAACCTTGCGCCGCATTCGCGACCTCGCGGCGGCCGGTCTCATTGTGCGCGGGCAAGAGGCCGAATTGGAGAACGTGGCGGCGCGCTATGCGGTGGCGATCACGCCCGACCTCGCCGGCCTCATCGATCCGGCCGATCCCGCCGATCCGATCGCGCGGCAGTTCGTGCCCGATGCGCGCGAGCTGGTGCCGTCGCCGGAAGAGCGCGCCGATCCCATCGGCGACGCGGCCAAGAGCCCTATCAAAGGCATCGTCCACCGCTATTCGGATCGCGTGCTGCTGACGCCGGTGCATGTGTGCCCGGTCTATTGCCGCTTCTGCTTCCGGCGCGAAAAAGTGGGCCCCGGCGGCGCGGCGTTGACGCGGGCCGAAACCGACGCGGCGCTCGATTACATCCGCGCGCATCGCGCGATCTTCGAGGTGATCCTGACCGGCGGCGATCCGCTGGTGCTGGCACCGAAGAAGCTCGGCGCGCTGGTCGCGGCGCTCGCCGCGATTCCGCACGTCCAGGTCGTCCGCATCCACACGCGCGCGCCGGTGGCGCGGCCCGGCATGGTGACGGCCGAACTCGTGCGCGCGCTGCGCTCGGAAAAGGCGGTCTATGTCGTCCTCCATTGCAACCATCCGCGCGAGGTGACGAAAGCGCTGCGCGCTGCGGTACTGAGGCTCATCACGGCCGGCGTGCCGGTGCTCTCTCAATCGGTTCTCTTGAAGGGAGTCAACGACGACGCGGCGACGCTCGAGGCGCTGTTCCGCGCGCTCGCCGCCGCGCGCGTCAAGCCCTATTACCTGCATCACCCCGATCTGGCGCCCGGCACCGCGCATTTCCGTTTGAGCCTCGCCGAAGGGCGGTCGCTGATGAAAGCGCTGCGCGGCCGGGTCTCGGGCCTGGCCTTGCCGACGTATGTGCTCGACGTTCCGGGCGGCCACGGCAAGGTGCCGGTGGGCCCGGCCTATGTCGAGGAAAGCGCCGGCACATGGCTCGTCGAGGATCCCTCCGGACGGCGCCATCGCTATCCGCCGCGCGGCGCCTGAGGGCACTTCGCCGGCAACGGCATGAATTGCCGCCGGCACCAATCGCCGCCGGCACCAATCGCCGCCGCGACCGTTGACCGGTGAAGGAAGCGTCCCATGATAACGCTCTACGGCTTCAGCCGGGTACACGAGAAGGTCATCGGCGTAACGCGCGATCTCCGCGCGCAATGGGCGCTGGAGGAAGCAGGTCTGCCCTATCGCGTTCAGGGACTCGATCACAACGCCGGCGAGACCAGGACGGACAGCTACCGGCGGATCAGCCCATTCGAGCAGATTCCGGTCATCGATGACGACGGCTTCATCGTCGCCGAATCGGGAGCGGTCGTACTCTATGTCGCCGAGAAGGCGGGCAAGCTGATCCCGCGTGACGTTCAGGGCCGCACGCATGTCACGCAATGGTGCTTTGCGGCGCTCAACACGCTGGAGCCCCCGCTGTTCCAGATCGCGATGATCGATCTCACCGGCGATCCGACCGGGCCGGCGCGCCGCCCCGCGCTCATGGACTGGGCGAACCGCGCGCTTACCGGCATCGACAAGCAGCTTGCGCGCCACGCCCACATCGCCGGCGAGGCGTTCACAGTCGCCGACATCCTGACGGCCACGGTCCTGCGCGAGGTGCGGAAATCGGAAGTGCTCGACGTTTTCCCGAGGGTGAAGGACTATGCGGCGCGCTGCCAGCAGCGGCCGGCCTGGCAACGGACGCTCGCGGACTACGAGCGCCGCCTCGGCGTGCCGGCCGGGACTGCGAGATGACCGCGCCGCTCCGCGTCTCGGGCCCCGGGGTGAGACAATTCCCGCCCCGCCGAGACGTTGCGCCCGCGGGATCGCCTTGCTAGAAACCGCCGCCACTCCGGCCCTCCCACAATCGCAGCAAGACCATGAAGATCGGCGCAAACACGATTCGCCCCGGCAACGTCATCGAGCATGAAGGCAAGCAATACAGCGTGCTCAAGATCCAGCTCATCACGCCCGGCAAAGGCGGCGCCTTCATCCAGGTCGACATGCGCGACATCAAGACCGGATTGAAGACCAACCAGCGCTGGCGCACGGCCGATACGGTCGAGAAGCTCTCGACCGACCAGAAGACCGCGAACTACCTCTTTGCCGACGGCGACATGCTCACCTTCATGGAGCAGGAATCCTACGAGCAGTTCAACCTTACGCGCGAGACGGTGGGCGATCAGGCCGACTTCCTCCAGGACAACATGGAGGTCACGATCGACTACGTCGAAGGCAAGCCGGTCGCGGTGCATCTGCCGCAGACGGTCGTGATGCTGCTGACCGAGGCCGATCCGGTGGTGCGCGGCCAGACCGCGGCCTCGTCGTACAAGCCCGCCAAGCTCGAGAACGGGCGGCGCATCATGGTGCCGCCGCACATCGAGGCCGGCATCAAGGTGGTGGTCAACACCGAGACGGGCGAATACGTCGAGCGCTTCAAGGGCTGACCGGCCGCGCGCCGGACATCATGGCCCTCAAATCCCCGGTTACCAATGTGATGGAGGCGGCGGCGCGCAAGGCGTCGCGCGGCCTCATCCGTGATTTCGGCGAGATCGAGCACCTGCAGGTTTCGCGCAAGGGGCCGGCGGATTTCGTCAGCGCCGCCGATCTCCGCGTCGAGCGCATCTTGCGGGAGGAATTGAGCAAGGCGCGGCCGGGCTGGGCGCTCGTCACCGAGGAGAAGGGCGGCGCGATCCCGGACGACAGAGAGGACGTGTGGATCGCCGATCCCATCGACGGCACCACCAATTTCCTCCACGGTATTCCGCATTTCTGCGTCACAATCGCGCATTGGCGCAGGGGTGAGATCGTCGCCGGCATAATCTACCAGCCGATCGGCGACGAGCTCTTTTGGGCCGAGAAGGGCATGGGCGCCTATCATAACCGCCGGCGCATCCGCGTTTCGGCGCGCCAGAATCTCGCCGACGCGGTCATCGCCACCGGCCTGCCGTTCAAGGGCAAGCCGAAGCATCCGCGCTACATGGAGACGCTGGCCGCAGTGACGCCCGAAGTCGCCGGCATCCGCCGCTTCGGCGCCGCGGCGCTCGATCTTGCCTGGGTCGCGGCCGGCCGCTTCGACGGATTCTGGGAATACGGCCTGATGCCGTGGGACATGGCGGCGGGCATCCTGCTCATCCGCGAGGCGGGCGGCGCGGTCAGCGACCTGGACGGCGGCGACGACATGCTGGCACGTGGCGAAATCCTCGCCGCGACGCCCGGCTTGCAAAAACCGCTCGCGCGCCTCATCGCCGCGGCGACAAAGGATTGAGGTTACGAAAACGTTACGCGGGTGAAGCCTCGCTTGGCGCCGCGCATTGAGATGCTCTAGGATCGCGCCGCCTCCGCCGCCGTCAGCCCCTCAATCCCCATCACCCGAGCGATGACCCGCCCCGGCCGCTATCTCGTTCGCATGCTGGCCTTCCTCGTCGTCGTGGCGGCGGGGCTGTTCTTCATTCGCGGCGAGCTCGAGAAATTCTTCCAGGCGAACCCGTTCCTGAACGGGCTCATCATCGGCATCCTCGTCATCGGCATCCTTTATTGCCTGCGCCAGGTGCTGGTGCTGTGGCCCGAGGTGAGCTGGATCGAGCACTACAAGAAGGACCGCACCGCGTCGGGCCGCGGGCCGCGCCTGTTGGCGCCGATGGCGACGATGCTTGGCGAGCGCGAGGGCCGGCGCCTCCGCCTCACCGCCGGCACGATGCGCACACTGCTCGACGGCATCGGCATCCGCCTCGACGAGGGGCGCGAGATTTCGCGCTACATGATCGCGCTGCTCGTCTTCCTGGGCCTGCTCGGCACCTTCTGGGGACTGCTCGAGACGGTCGACGCGGTGGTGAAGGTGATCGGGAGCCTTTCCGTCGGCACGGGCGAAGACGTCGGCCAAGTCCTCGACCGGTTCAAGTCCGGACTCTACGACACGCTCAAGGGCGCCGGCGTCGCGTTCAGCACCTCGCTGCTCGGCCTCGGCGGCTCGCTCATCCTGGGCTTCCTCGACCTCCAGGCCGCGCAGGCGCAGAACCGGTTCTACAGCGATCTCGAGGATTGGCTTTCGGGCATGACGCGCCTGAGCGTGCTGCCCACCGACAGCTCGGGCGAATCGTTCGATTCGGTGTCGAGCTACCTCCAGGCGCTGCTCGAGCACACCGCCACGACGATGGACGAGCTCTCGCAGACCATCGTGCGCGGCGAGAGCGAGCGGGCGAAGGCTTCGGAGAGCGTGGCGGCGCTGGCCGAGCGGCTCGGTCTCCTCGTCGAGCAGCTCCACACGCAGCAGGCGCTCCTGGCGCGCCTGGCCGACACGCAGATCGAGCTCAAGCCCATCCTCGGGCGGCTGTCCGAGGAGCAATCCTTCGGCCGCCAGGAGCTGGTGACGGCGCTGCGCACCGAGTTCAAGAACCTCGCCAACCGCATCGCCGAGGTTCAGCTGCAAATCCGCCCCTATCTCGACCAAATGACGAAGGACAACGCGCTCGGCCGCCAAGAGATGATCCGCGAGATGCGCTCCGAGACCGAAATCCTCGCCCAGGCGATCGCGACGCTGGCCGGCGCCCGCGAGCGCCGCGACTACGAACTCCGCGCCAAGCCCAAGGCGTAAGGGCCCATGCCCGGCCGCGTCAAAGTCCGCGAAGGATTCAACATCTGGCCCGGCTTCGTCGACGCGTTGACGACGCTGATCATCATGCTGCTGTTCGTGCTGACCGTGTTCACGGCCATGCAGATATTCCTGGGCGACGTCTTGGTCGGGCGCGACA
>JBKOUH010000169.1:0-1881 GCA_046723285.1 Pseudomonadota bacterium | reverse complement strand
GCTGACGAGTGATCTCACGCTCAAGCCGCCGTCGATCGACACGAGCCTGCGCGGGCTGACCAGCACGCTCGAGGAAAAGACGCCCGGGTGCCTGCCCGGCATGCACTATGGCGGCGGCGGAGCCGCCACGAACGTCATCTGCGGCTACCTCCATTGCGACCAGCGTTTCAACCCGCTGCTGGGCGCGATGCCGCAGGCGATCTGCGTGCGCGTGCGCGATGGTGCTGCGCTGGTGCAATCGACCGGCGCCACCACCGAACTGCGTGCGCTCGCGATGCCGCCCGAGACCGCCAACTGGCTCGAGACGACGCTGCGCTACACGATCGCCGAGGCGCAGGGTCCCAGCGCCGCCGGCAGCGCCATGCTCGCGCGCCTGACCGAGCTGATGTTCGCCGAAGTGATGCGCCGCTATGTCGAGCATCTGCCGGCGGGCGAATCCGGCTGGCTCGCGGGCTTGCACGATGCCCAGATCGGCCGCGTGCTGCGCCTCATCCATGCCGATCCGGCGCGCGGCTGGACCGTGGCGGCGCTCGGCAAGGCGGCCGGCATCTCGCGCTCGGCGCTGGCGGAACGGTTCGCGGCGCTCGTCGGCGAATCACCGATGCGGTATCTCGCCGGCTGGCGCATGCAATTGGCCAAGCGCCTGTTGCGCGAGACCGGGCAGGGCATCGCCGAGATCGCGGTCCGCGTCGGCTACGAGTCGGAAGCCGCGTTCAACCGCGCGTTCCGCCGTCTCGTCGGCAAGCCGCCCGCCGCCTGGCGCAACGGCGACCGCGCGCAGCACGCGCGCGCGTCCTTCATCGGCCCGCCGCCCAAAGCCCAGCCGCCAATGTTGAGCGAGCGGGTTTGAGCGAAGCCTCGATCGCGTAAGGGCGCGCTGCGCGCGCCCCTACGCGGCCCAGGCGTTACGCCGCTTCGCGCAGCCGCTCCGCCTGCTCGAGATCGACCGACACGAGCCGTGAGACACCGCGCTCGGCCATGGTGACGCCGTAGAGGCGGTGCATGCGGGCCATCGTCATGCGGTGATGCGTGACGATCAGGAAGCGCGTGCCGGTCTGGCTCGCGATCTCTTCGACCAGCGTGCAGAAGCGGTCGACGTTGGCGTCGTCGAGCGGGGCGTCGACCTCGTCGAGGATGCAGATCGGCGCCGGATTGGTGAGGAACACCGCGAACAGCAGCGAGAGCGCGGTCAGCGCCTGCTCGCCGCCCGAGAGCAGCGACAGCGATTGCAGCTTCTTCCCCGGCGGCTGCGCCATCACTTCCAGGCCGGATTGCAGCGGGTCTTCGTTCTCGATCAGCTGCAGGTGCGCGCGGCCGCCGCCGAAGAGGCGCGTGAACAGCTTCTCGAAATGCGCGTTCACCGCCGCGAACGAGGCGAGCAGGCGCTCGCGACCCTCGCGGTTCAGCTCGGCGATGGCGCGGCGGAAGCGGTCGATGGCGCCGACGAGATCGGTCTTCTCGCTCTCATAGGAGGCGATCTGTTGCTCGAGCTCGTCGGCTTCCTGCTCGGCGCGGAGGTTGACCGGGCCCATGGTCTCGCGTTCGTGCACGAGCCGCTCGAGCCGGCGCTCGACATCGGACTGCGGCGGGATCTCCTGGCCTTCCTTGAGCTCGGCGAGCGCCAAGGCGCCTTCGGGCGCCACGGCCAGGCGCTCCAGGATGCGCTCCGTGATCTCCGTCATCACGTGCTCGGTCTGGGCAACGGCGCCTTCGCCGCGACCGCGCGCCTCGCGCGCATCGGCAAGGCGCGCCTCGAGGCCCTTCAACGCCTTGTCGTGCTCGGCCTGCCGCGCTTCGGCTTCGGCCAGTCGGTCGGCGGCCTCGCGCCGGCGGGCCTCGGCCGCGTCTGCGGCGGCGACCAGCGCGCCGCGACGCTCGGCG
>JBKOUH010000024.1:0-4077 GCA_046723285.1 Pseudomonadota bacterium | reverse complement strand
TTGCTCGCCGGGCGGATCGCGTTCCCGCCGGTCGCGCCATCGGCCGCCGCGAGCGCGGGCCCGAGCTAGAGGCGGCGGCCCGATGTCGAAAGCCAGCCGCAAGCATCGCTCGCCCATGGCGGAGAAGCCGGCGCCGGAGTTCAGCCGCCGCGTCGACGTCTCGCGCATGGGCCGGCTCGAACATCGGCTCGAGATCAAAGCGAACGCGGAGGAGCGGGCGGCGCTGGCGCGGCGCTTCGATCTCGTCGAACTGCCCGAGCTTGCCGCCGAGCTCGTGCTGAGGAAGCGCGGCGACGGCGTCTTCGAGCTGAGCGGGCGGTGGCATGCGCGCGTGGCGCAGCGCTGCGTCGTGACGCTCGAGCCGGTCCCCGCCGATCTCGCCGACGAAGTGCGCCTTTTCTTCGCCGCCGCGGCGCCGCCGCGCGCCGGCAAGCCTTTGGCCGAGGCCGATCCGCTCGACGACGAAAGCTGGCCCGAACCGATCGAAGGCGGAGTCGTCGACGTGGGCGAGGCGGTGGTGCAGCTGATGGCCGTGGCGCTGGAACCCTATCCGCGCGCCCCCGGCGCCGGGGCCGCCGCATCCTGACCGGCTGCGGGCGCCGGAACTTTTCCACCTCGGGGCGTAATTAGAACGATTGGCCCGGAGTCTCCGGCAGGGGCGCCAGTGCTCGCACCCAGTCACGTGGCCGTAAGGCTGGCACAGGATCTCGTCGACCACTACGGCGAGGATGCCGAACGCGCAGCCGCCGACCGCCTCGAAGCCATGCAGCAACTGGGCAATGCCGATGCGGCCGGCGTCTGGGCCGCCGTGAGCGACCTAATCGCGCAAATACGCGGCCGCCGCAGGCCGGATGCCTAACGCCTGAGCGGCGCCACGCCGCTTGCCGCATGACCGCCTCTGACGTTTCGCCGCAGCAAAGCCATTGTTTATCCGGCGCAATTTCGTTATGTAACCGTTTCATCGCCCCGGCGGCTTGGCCCTGGGGCGCTTTTCTGTCCGCATCCGACGTTAGAAAGCCCCTTCGAGGCCCCCATGGCCCTTCCCAAGAAGAAGATTTCCAAGGCCCGCCGCGACCTGCGCCGTGCCCACGACCATCTGAAGCCCACCGGCTACAACGAATGCGCCAATTGCGGCGAGATGAAACTTCCTCATCACGTGTGCGCGGCCTGCGGCTATTATGACGGCCGCGAGGTGAAGCGCTCCGGCGCAACCGAGGCGCAGTAAGCGCCAGCCCTCGCATGGGGTCTCGTCGCCAAAGTCAGGGGCCCCGGCGGTGAGGGAGGATAAGTCGCCACAGTGGCCGAGCGCCTGACCATAGCCCTCGACGCGATGGGCGGCGATAAAGCGCCGCGCAGCGTGGTGCGGGGCGCGAACATAGCGCGCAAGCGCTTTCCGAACGTGGATTTCCTGCTCGTCGGCGACGAGGCCAAGCTTGCGCCGATGCTGAAGCGCATGCCGAAGATGCGGCGCATCACCAAGATCGTGCACGCGCCCGATCGGGTCGGCGACGACGACCGGCCGGGCCACGCGCTCCGCGCCGGCCGGAATTCCAGCATGCGCATCGCGATCGACCAGGTGCGCGATGGCAAGGCGCAGGGCGTCGTCTCGGCCGGCAACACCGGCGCGCTGATGGCAATGGCCAAGGTCGTGCTGCGCACCTTGCCGGGCATCGACCGCCCGGCCATGGCCTCGTTCTTCCCGACGATGAAGGGCGAGAGCGCGATGCTCGATCTCGGCGCCAACATCGAGTGCACGGCCGAGAATCTCGTGCAGTTCGCGATCATGGGCGAGCTCTTCGCGCGCATGGTGCTGGGCTCGCTGAAGCCCACGGTCGGCCTCTTGAACGTCGGCTCCGAGGAGCAGAAGGGCCACGAGGAGCTGCGCCAAGCCGCCGCCATTCTCCGCGACGGACAGCACGCGATCGATTTCCGAGGCTTCAACGAGGGCGACGACATCGCCAAGGGCACCGTCGACGTCGTCGTCGCCGACGGCTTCTCGGGCAACGTCGCCTTGAAGACGGCCGAGGGCACCGCGCGCCTCGTCAGCGAATTCCTCCGCCACACCTTCCGCAGCTCGATCCTGGCCATGATCGGCTATCTCTTCTCGCGCCATGCGCTCAGGAAATTGCGTGCGCGGCTCGATCCGCGCCGCTACAACGGCGCGGTCTTCCTCGGGGTCAACGGCATCGTGGTGAAAAGCCACGGCAGCTCCGATGCCCTGGGCTTCGCCACCGCCATCGGCGTCGCCGTCGACATGGCCCGCTACGGTTTTATCGCCAGCATGAAGCGCGAATTCGAGAAGAGCGCCGGAACGCCCCTGATCCCCGAGGCGCCGGCCGCCGAGCCACCGAAGCAGGCGGCGGCCGGATGAACGCACCGTATCGCGCCGTCGTCCGCGGCTGCGGCTCGTATCTGCCCCAGCGCGTCCTCACCAACGCCGAGCTGGCGCGGAAGGTCGACACCTCCGACGAGTGGATCGTCGAGCGCACCGGCATCAAGCGCCGCCACGTCGCCGCCGAGGGCGAGTTCACCTCGCACCTGGCGCTCGAAAGCGCCAAGCGCGCGCTCGATGCCGCCGGTCTTCCGGCGGCCAAGGTCGATCTCATTGTGCTGGCGACGACGACGCCGGATTCCACGTTTCCCGCCACCGCCACGCGCGTCCAGGCCGCGCTCGGCATCGGCCACGGCGCCGCCTTCGACGTCCAGGCCGTGTGCTCGGGCTTCGTCTATGCGTTGGGCGTCGCCAACAACTTCCTGATGCTCGGCCAGCACGAGACCGCGCTCGTCATCGGCGCCGAGACCTTCACGCGCATCCTCGATTGGAACGACCGCGGCACCTGCGTGCTGTTCGGCGACGGCGCCGGCGCGCTCGTGCTGACGCGCGAGAAGGCCGATGGCGCGGCGCGCCCGCGCGGCGTGCTCTCGACGCACATCCATTCCGACGGCCGGCTCTACGATCTTCTCTACGTCGACGGCGGGCCATCCTCGACGATGACGACGGGCCATGTCCGCATGCACGGCCCCGAGGTCTACAAGCACGCGGTCAACAAGCTGGCCGAGACGGTGAGGGAGGCGCTCGCCGCCAATGGGCTCACCGCGGCCGACGTCGATTGGTTCGTCCCGCACCAGGCCAACAAGCGCATCATCGACAGTACGGCGAAAAAACTCGGGCTCGCGCCCGAGAAGATCATCCTCACGATCGAGGACCACGCCAACACTTCGGCGGCCTCGATCCCGCTGGCGCTCGACGTCGGCGTCCGCGACGGCCGCATCAAGCCGGGCCAGCTCGTCGTGCTCGAGGCCATGGGCGGCGGGCTCTCCTGGGGCTCGGCCGTGGTGCGGTGGTGAAGGGGTGGGGGTTTCCGCGTAGACTTTCGTAGTCATTTGTAGACATCCGTGCCGGGGGAGCCGCCCGGCTGCGAACGCATCGGCCGCGCGCCGGCGAAAATTTCTGCAAAATGTTAGCATTTGTCAGCATCGCGCCGCAGCGCGCCGGGCCACCCCTGCAGGATGTCAACAAATGTAAACAGGCGCGCTTCAGCGCGGGCCGCGCGCAACCGCACGCCCGCATCGACGCCGCGCGGTGAGCCGTGGGGATTCACGAATTCCAAAGAGCGGTCACGACGCGCGAGCGCGAAGCGCTTCGGCCCCTGAACCTGGGTCTTCCGCAGAAAAGAACATAAAGTGAACATTGTCAAGCGCGAAATTCGCGCGAGGTTGGCGGGCGCTGGGCCGCCGCGATTGATCCACGAGGGACGCGATGGAGCTTTTCATCTTCGCCCGTATTCGCGCGCGCCAAGGCCAGGAAGGCGCCGTCGCGGCGGCGCTCGCCGACGTCGTCTCGGCCTCGCGCGCCGAGCCGGGCTGCCGCGCCATCGCGGCGTTTCGGCGCGACCGGCGATGCGCGCCTCTTCTGGGTCCACTCGCGCTGGCGCGACGAGGCCGCGTTAGCGAGTCATGGCGGGCTGCCGCACACGGCGCAGTTCATCGCGCGCGTCGTGCCGCTGCTCGGTCATCCGCTCGATGTGGTGCGCACGCGCGCGATCGCATAGCCGCTGGTTTGGCTTTCCACCGAGG
>JBKOUH010000158.1:0-5641 GCA_046723285.1 Pseudomonadota bacterium | reverse complement strand
CGGCCGAGCTCGGCGGCCAGACGATGATTTGGGTGCAGCCGCAAAAGCGGCAGGCTTCGCCAAACGATTCCCCGAAGCGCATCTTTCCCTCCTTCGCGGAAAACGGCAGACGATCGATACCTTGGATCATACGCGCTTTTGGCAAGGTGTGTTGCGGCTCAACCATGAATCTTGGCGCGCGGTTGCTTTTCCGCCACAGCCGCCGAAAATCAAGCATTGTCATGGACTTTGGCGATGATCTCCGGCGGCGAGCACGGCGCAGGGGAAACTCTACGAAGACGGGAAGCCCGCGTCTGTAACCTGGCTCACGTTTGCGCCGCCGTTCACGATGAAAGCGCGAGCCCGCCATCCGCCGTCATCGCGAAGCCGGGATTCCACGCCACCTCCCAAAGGTAGCCGTCGGGATCGGCGAAATAGCCGGCGTAGCCGCCCCAAAAAGCGTTCCCGCCGGGCTTCAAGATGCGGGCGCCCGCGCGCGCCGCTTCGTCGAGCACGGCATCGACCTCGGCGGCACTGCGCACGTTATGCGCGAGGCTCATGCCGGAGAAGGATGCGGCGCCGCCGCAATCGGCGGCGGGGATTTGCGCATCCTTCGCGAGCTCTTGACGCGGCCAGAGCGCCAGCACCACGCCGCCCGCCATCTGAAAGAACACGACGTCGCCCAGGCTCGCGGATGCCGCCGTGAAGCCCAGCGCCTCGTAGAAGCGCCGGCTCCGCGCGAGATCGGAAATTCCGAGCGTGATGAGCGTGACGCGCGGGTGCATGACGAGCGCTCCTTCGATGCGGATTGCGGCGGACGCGACGAGCGAATTAAGGCCGAAGTTTTCGCTTGACAATGTTCTTGTTATGTTCTACGAGCGATATTCGTCCGGCATTCGCGCGCAGCGCTTCCGTGTGCGCCATTTTCGCGCCGATGCTGCGATGCTTTGGGTCGGATGAAGTTGCGCGAATTGCGGACGTGGCCACACCGAAACCGGAACTCCGTAAATGACGATAAGTGACGAGTTGGAAGCCGCCAAATGACGATAAAAGACGAGGTTGCGCGAATCTCGTCATTCATCGTCTTTTATTGTTATTTCGCGAAACGGCCGGGGCATGCCTGGGCCGGCCGCCGACGGCGCCTCAGTTCACGAGCGCCTTTCGGCGGTTGGCGCTGGCGCGCGGCGTCTGGTCTTGCTCGTCGAAGAGCTCGGCGAGCTTCTCCATCATCGTGCCGCCAAGCTGCTCGGCGTCGACGATGGTGACGGCGCGGCGGTAATAGCGCGTCACGTCGTGGCCGATGCCGATCGCGAGCAGCTCGATCGAGGTGTTGTTCTCGACGTAGTCGATGACCTCGCGGAGATGCTTCTCGAGGTAGTTGCCGGGATTGACGGAGAGCGTCGAATCGTCGACCGGCGCGCCGTCGGAGATCACCATCAGGATGCGCCGCTGCTCGGTGCGCGCGATGAGGCGGTTCGCGGCCCAGAGCAGCGCCTCGCCGTCGATGTTCTCTTTCAAGATGCCTTCGCGCAGCATGAGCCCGAGGTTCTTGCGCGCGCGGCGCCACGGCGAATCCGCGGCCTTGTAGACGATGTGGCGGAGATCGTTGAGCCGGCCCGGGTTGGCGGGCTTGCCGGCGGCGAGCCATTTCTCGCGCGCCTGGCCACCCTTCCACGCGCGCGTCGTGAAGCCGAGGATTTCCACCTTCACCGCGCAGCGCTCGAGCGTGCGCGCGAGGATGTCGGCGCTCATCGCGGCCACCGAGATCGGGCGCCCGCGCATCGAGCCCGAATTGTCGATCAGCAGCGAGACCACCGTGTCGCGGAACTCGGTGTCCTTCTCCTGCTTGAACGAGAGCGGGTCCATCGGATTGACGACGACGCGGTCGAGCCGCGCCGTGTCGAGCAGCCCTTCTTCCAGGTCGAAATCCCAGGAGCGGTTCTGCTTCGCGAGCAGGCGCCGCTGCAGGCGGTTCGCGAGCCGCGCGATCACGCCCTGCAAATGCGAGAGCTGCTGGTCGAGGTTCTGCCGGAGACGCGTCAGCTCGTCGGCGTCGCAGAGATCGGGCGCCTCCACTTCTTCGTCGAACTCGGTCGAGAACACCTTGTAGGCGTCCTTGTAGTCGCGATTCTTGCCGTGCCAATCCGGGCGCGGCTGGCGCGAGGGGCCGGCGGGCTCGTCCTCGCCCTGCTCGGCGAGCATCTCGGCGTCGGCGCCCTCCATCTCGCCTTCGGCGTCCTCGCCGGCTTCCGCTTCCATCGACTCCATCGAGGCCGCGTCGGCCGAGGTCGACTGGTCCTCGCCGTCTTCGCTTTCGCCCTGGCCTTGGCCCTTGTCGTCGTCCTCGGTTTCCTGCTGCTGCTCGTCCTCGCCGGCGTTCTGGTCGTCGGGATCGTCGATGTGGAGGTCCTTGATGAGCTGGCGCACCAGGCGGCCGAACTGGTCCTGGTCCTCGACCAGCTTTGAGAGGCTCTGGAGATCGCGCGTCACCGTGGCGTCGAACCACGGGCGGAACGCGTCGACCATGCGCCGCGCCGCGGGCGGCGGCAGATCGCCGGTGAAGGCCTCGCGCGCCAGCAGCGAGACGACTTCGGCGAGCAGCGTGTCGTCGCGCTCGGTTACCTGGTCGAAGCCCTCGTCGCGGGCGCGGCTTTCGAGCGCGGCCGCCATGTTGAGGCGGGCGCCGGCCATGCGCTTGGCGCCGAGCGCATCGCAGCGCGCGCGCTCGACCGCGTCGTACACCGCCCGCGCCATCGTGCCGGCCGGCAGGCGCTTCCTGTGCATCTTCGTGTCGTGGTGGCGGAGATTGAGCGCGATCGAATCGGCGGTGCCGCGCAGCGCCGCCACTTCGCGCGCCGGCAGATCGCGCGAAGGCACGGGCAGGCGCACTTCGCCGCCGTGGATGCCGGAAGGCTCGGGCGAAAACGCCACGGTCAGGCCCGGCTTCCGCGCGATCGCGCGCGTCGCCGCGCCGGTCAGCTGGCGGAAGATTTCAATCGGCGGATCGGGCCGGGCCACGGATGCGCGCGCCGCGCTAATTGCGCCGCTGCTTGGCAGCACCCTCGAACAGCTCGGTGCCGAGGCAGCGCTGGTAATATTCGGCGATCACCGGCCGCTCGACCTCGTCGCACTTGTTCAAGAACGTGGCGCGGAACGCGAACGCGACGTCGTTGTTGAAGATCTTGGCGTTCTCGGCCCAGGTCATGACCGTGCGCGGCGACATCACGGTCGAGATGTCGCCGGCCATGAAGCCGGCGCGCGTGAGATCGGCCACCGCCACCATCGCGCTGATCAGACGCCGCCCGTCCTCGGTGTCGAAGGCCGGCACCTTGGCGAGCACGATCTTTACTTCCTCGTCGTGCGGCAGGTAGTTGAGCGTGACCACGATGTTCCAGCGGTCCATCTGGCCTTGATTGATCTGCTGGGTGCCGTGGTAGAGGCCCGTGGTGTCGCCGAGTCCCACCGTGTTCGAGGTGGCGAACAGGCGGAAGGCGGGGTGCGGGCGAATCACGCGGCTCTGGTCGAGCAAGGTCAGGCGTCCGTGGCGCTCGAGCACGCGCTGGATCACGAACATCACGTCGGGGCGGCCGGCGTCGTATTCGTCGAACACGAGCGCGCAGGGGCGCTGGAGCGCCCAGGGCAGGATACCCTCGCGGAATTCGGTCACCTGCTTGCCTTCGCGCAGCACGATCGCGTCCTTGCCGACGAGGTCGATGCGGCTGATGTGCGAGTCGAGATTGATGCGCAGGCACGGCCAGTTGAGCCGAGCCGCCACCTGCTCGATGTGCGTCGACTTGCCGGTGCCGTGATAGCCCTGGATCAATGTGCGGCGGTCGTAGGCGAAGCCGGCGAGGATGGCGAGCGTCGTCTCGCGGTCGAAGCGATAGGCGGTGTCGAGATCGGGCACGTGCTCTTCGGCGCGGCTATAGGCCGGCACTTCCCAATCGGTGTCGATGCCGAAGGTCTGCCGCACGGAGATCTTGATGTCCGGCACGCCATTGGCGGCGCCGGTCTTGGCAGTCGTCGTCTGAGCCATCTCTTTGAGTCCGGTCAAAAAATCTCGCCGAGGCCGATACTTAGGTGCTCGGCGTCAGGAGGCCAACCTCTTCTTGAGGATCGCGTAGGCCTCGTTGATACGCTTGAGCTGCTCTTCCGCAGCTTGGTCTCCACCACCGTTGGCGTCAGGGTGGTAGCGCTTCACCAAGCGCTTGTAGTGCTGCTTAATGGTGGCGATGTCGGCAGGCCCCGTCAACCCGAGAGTGGCGAGGGCCTGATCCTCCAATGTCGCAGGTCTCGCCCGGAGCTCGGCCTGGGCGTACTCGGCATGGCCTCCCTCGGCGCGCATCTCGTCGAAGAAGCCGAAGCGCTCGTCGAACGGATCGCGGTAGCGGCGGCCGCCGCCGAAGAATTGGTTGCCGCGCACGCCCAGCGGCCAGAGCGGGCGCTCGCCCAGTACCGCGGCGCGGAGATGCGCCTCGATCTCCGCCGCGCTCATGCCGGCGTGGTAGTTCCAGGCCTTGTTGTAGGCCTGCACGTGCTCGAAGCAGAAGTAATAGTAATCGCGGAGCTGCCGGCGCGATTTGGGCGCGCGATAGTCGCCGGGCTGCTTGCAGCCGGCGTGGTCGCAGCAGCGCGCGTGCGTCCGCTCGGACGGGCCGCGGTAATTCTTGAGCGTGTCGAGGCGCACCTTGCGCATTGCAGCAATATGGGAGCGGCGCCGGGGCGCCGCAATCTTGACGAACGCCGCGGTTTTGTGATGCGCGGCGTGCCGCCGGCTAGCGCAGCCGTGCCTCGGCTTTGGGCGCCGCGCACATGGGCGGCGCCGGCGCCGCGAGATCGCGGTAGCAGACGCGGGGAGCCGCGCCCGCTATGCGCGCGCTGTCGGCCGCGATCGCCGGAACGAGGCTCAGCAGGAAGGCGGCTGCGAGCGCGCGGGCTTGTGCCAAGCGATTCATCGATGCCTCCGGCGGGATCTAAGTCGGCGGCGACCTTAGGCGCGCGTGCCGGCGGCGCGGAAATTCCCTTTGCTTATGGAATCGATGATCGCCGCGCGGCGACGCCGTGCGCGGGCGCGCCCTTGCGCCCGCTCAAGAGCCGGCGCACGTGCTCGATGCCGACCTTCAAGGAGGGAAAAGCGCGGAAGCTGCCATAGCCCTCGCGCACGATGATGACCTCGATGTCGCTGGTCGCCGCGAAATCGAGGCTGTCGTCGCGGCCGACGCGGATGACGAGGCGTGGCCGCAAGGGGCGCACGGGGCTGCTCATGCTGTCTCAATCGCGCCGCAGGCCAACTCAAGACGGGCGCAGCTTATGGGAACGCCGAAATCGCGCCGGAGTTCCAGCGGCCAACGCCTGCTTTATCGCCGGGCCAATGCCCACTACATAATCTGCGGCTTAGATTCACTGCCGAGGAATTCGATCATGAACGTCGCGGAATCGATTCGCGCCAAGCTCACCGCCGCCTTCGCGCCGGCGGCGCTCGAGATTAAGGACGAATCGCATCTTCACGCCGGGCACGCCGGCCACCGGCCCGGAGTCTCGACGCATTTTCGTGTCGCCATCGTGGCGGACGTCTTCGCCGGCAAGTCGCGCGTCGAGCGCCAGCGCCTGATCTACGCCTCGCTCGGCGAGCTCATGGGCAACCCGATCCACGCGCTGGCGT
>JBKOUH010000223.1:0-2559 GCA_046723285.1 Pseudomonadota bacterium | reverse complement strand
GGTTAACAATTCGTTAGCGCCCACGGGCGCGGATGAAGCGCCTCGAAATCAAGGCATTTGCGAGAGGTCGAGCGTAATCGCGCCCATCGTGACCTTGTCGCCGGCGGAGAGCGGCCGCGACTGGAATGCGGCGACGGCTTCGTCGTTGACCTTGGTCCCATAGGCCGAGTTGAGATCCTCGATCTTGAGCCCGCCCGCTTCGGCGCGCGCGATCTTGGCGTGGCGGCGCGAGACGCTCGCGTCGTTGACGATCTTGTCGGAGAGGCTGCTGCTGCGGCCGAGGATGATGCCCTTCTCGGCGCCGGCCATGGCCTTGTCGAGATCGGCCGGCGAGAACGCCACGCGCAGCGTGTTGCCCTGCGTGGCGAAGCCCGACCGCACCCAATCGCCGGCGGCGGGCGGCGCCGCGGTGCCGGAATCGGTCTTGGCTTCCATGCGCCCGCGCGGCGACGGCATCGCCGTGCCGGCCGTGGGTTCGGAGGTTTGCGCCGCAGTCGCGGCGCGCGGCCGCGCGGCCGTGGCTTCGGGCTTGACACCCGAGGTGCGCGGCGCGCCGGGCGACACACCCTTGCGGCGCACCCAGGCGCTGTAGGATTCGACCACGCGCACCACCTCGCGCCGGCGCGTGAACGCAACGACCATGCCGGTCATCGCCATCAGCGCGAAGACGCCGATCGCGCCGTAAAGCCACACCGGGATGCCCGCCGATTCGTCGGCGCAATCGCTCGAGCCGTTGAGCTGCAGCTTGATGCCGCGCAATTGCGGGATGGTCTGCACCGCGGTGACGAGATTTCCGATGTGGGGCGACAGGGAAATCCCCGAGGACGTGGCGCCGGTGGCGATGCGTTGCCCCTTGTCGTCTTCCATGACTTGGAGGCGCGAGAGCGCGACGAACGTGTTGACCCCGACGACGACGTTGCAATTGTCGAACAGCGGGCCGCCGGAATTGCCGGTGTTGATCGCCGCGTCGTGCTGGATCACCGGCCTCACCGTGCCGCCGACGCCGGCACGCACGGTCTTGCCGACGACGCCCGAGGTCAGCGTCGAGGTGACCAATCCTTCCTCGGATTGCAGCGCCTGGTCTGAAATGCCGGGATAGCCGAGCGCATAGACCTTGGCGCCCTTGGGCGGATAGTCGATCGGCGTGGCGCTCGAAAGCACGAGCGGATCGAGCTTCAGCGTCGGCACTTTCAGGACCGCGAGATCGAGCTCTTTCGATTTCCAGACCACGGTCGCAACAATGTTCTTCTTCGAGCCCGGCTCGCGCACCGCGATGTATTCCTTGCCGCCCTCGACCTTGGCGAGCATTTCGTCGAGATGGACGACGTGGTAGTTGGTGGCGACGTATTCGCGGTCGATGACGAAGCCGGTGCCGGTGCCGCCCATGACAGGCTGGAGGCGGCCGCCTTGATCCTTCACCACGAGCGCCAGCACGCGCATCACGCTGGCATCGGCGCGCTTCGCGTCGAAGGCGTAGGCGGGCGGCGCGCCGGTCAGCATCGCCGGCGCGCAAAGGCCGAGGGCCACGACCGCGCCGCGCGCCATCCACCGCACCGATTTCATCCGTCGTCTCCTGGCCGGCCCAACAGACCGCGGCGCCCGCCGACAGGCGCCCTGGGGCGCGCGCATGATCGTTCCCGCGCGCCACTAAAGCAAGGGCTTCGCGGGCAATTTTCGCAAGATGTGGTCCCGATCGGGTGCGAAGGCTCGGTTTTTACTTGGCGGCGATGCGCGTGCGCAGGATCGCCGCGAAGCGCTCGAGTTCGCCGCGCTCGAGGTCGGACACCGCCAAGAAGCGCATGCCGCCTTGGCTCCAGCGGACGAGATTGTAGCCCTGCCACGTCTCCTGGCCCGCTCCCTCGGCCGCCGCCGGCGTCACGAACAGCGTCAAGACGTGCTGGCGGTGGCGGTAGACCAGCGCCGCGACGCGGCGACCGCCGACGAAGTCGACCCGGCCGCCGATGAGGCGGAAGCCCTCTCCGGTCAGGTCCTCGACCGGCGGCGCCAGCTCGACGCGGCCGTCGAACCAGGGCTTGACCGTGTGCTGGTCGGACGAAGCGACGTCGATCGTGCGCTCGCTGACCAACGCGCGCACATGCGCGGCCACGGCATCCCGCGCGGCCGCGTCCTGCACCACGCCCGTTTCGGTCGCCGGCGGAATCACCCAGCGCGCCGTGACGCCGCCGAGCAGGAACAGCGCGACGGATGCCGCCGCGAGCGCGGGCATGCGGCCATACCAGCGCCGCGCCGCCACGCGGCTATGGCCGCTGGCCAGCCCGGCTTGAATACGCGCCGCTAATCCCGACGGCGCCCGTTCATGCGGCACGTCGGCGCGCAACACGCGGCTCATCGCGCGCGCCTCGTCCAAGACGGCGCGGCAGTCCTTGCACGCTTCGAGGTGGCGCTCGAAGGCCTTGCGCTCTTCGGCATCGAGCTCGCCGTCGAGATACGGCGAAAGGCCGATGCGCACCGCTTCGCAATCCATTGCTGTGGTCATGGCTGGTCCTTGAGCCAAAGCCGTCGGAGCTCGGCGCGCGCGCGCGCGAGGCGCGACATGAC
>JBKOUH010000305.1:0-4864 GCA_046723285.1 Pseudomonadota bacterium | reverse complement strand
AGACTATGCCCCGCAATACGGCGGGGAGCGGGGCCGTGCGGTTTTTCCACGACGATACGGACACAACGCCACGCAAGTGGCTCAAGGCGTCGCGGCGGCGCGCGACGATACTCGCCCTCATCGGATTGGCGATCGCGCTGCTCGTCCTCGGCATCGCGATGGTATTCACCTAGGGCTTCGCGCGGCGCTGGTCGCGCACTCTCGCATCGCCATGCACTCTAATTCTGCGCCGTCCCGCGATGCGTGCGCCGGCCGAATCGGGGGGTTGCGGGCCCTGCGGCATGCGGCGTGCTTCGGCCTCTTCCAAGGCCGCGAGCACCGCGCGCAGTTTCTGGACCACTTCGGGCGCGGTTTCCGGAAGAAACGCCACGCCCGCCAGGCTGCCCCGGCACCACACGATCGAAGCTTCGAGCGCGCCGACCCGATCGTCGATCAGCGTGACGCAGCTCTTCGGCGTGACCGGCCGCGTGAGCATGATCCGAGCGCCGCGGCGCGAGACCTCGACGATGGTGCAGGATTGGCGCCGATCGCGCTCGAGCAGCATTGTCGGCCAATGCACGGCCATACGCTTGGTCAGCCGATTCCGTTTTGATTCCATGCGCGCAATTCTGGTGCTGAAGACCGAACGATCGCGGGGCGCGGCCGGCTTCCGCCCGTCGGCGCCGCGTCGCCGCGTTGGCCGACCTGAGTCTACGTTCCGCTTCATTCGGCAAATGAGGCCGAATCCTTATTCCGCCACGGCGGTCCCGAGAACTTGGCGCTATCGGACGCCTGTGCGCGGCGCTGCTTTTTCGCGACGCACGGCGGCGCCGAGACGGATGAAACGGTCTATTTCGAAGCGATCCTGATCCGCGATGCGGCCCGCGCCCGAAGCAAGATCGGCCGGCTCCGCGCGCGCCTCCGGCCGGCGTTCGGCCGCCATGGCCTGCTGCGGATCGGAAACGCCGACCGTGAAAGCCGGAGCTGCAATTTGGAGCACTTCCGCTTTCTGCGTTTGGACGCTGGCCGGGCCGCCGGCGAGAAAAAACGCCGCCGCCGTCGCCAACAAGGCCGTCCCTCCGATGACGCGGCCCCGTGGAAAACTCGCGGCTTTGCGCCGCGTGGTGAGCGCTCCCGATGCCGCCATGATCTTGCCGGCCAACGGCGTGAGCTTCGTGGGCGATGCCTTGACGCGACGGCTCTCCCCATCGACGTGAAGGAGTGCGTGGATTGCGGCCGGCGACGGCGCGATTGTTGCGGTCATGACGCCGGGCTCCGTTCCTCGATGATCCGCTGGATCAGCGCCGCGATGGCACGGTGCCGGTCGGGGTTCGGCGACGATGTGATCGCGTTGCGGTGGGTCGCCGCCGCATCCTCGAGCACCGCGAGCGTGTCCCGGTTGCCGATGACCTTCCCTTCGGTCAACGCGATCAGGGACTCGCAGATCGAAAGGGCCGCTGCCGCGGCTGTCGTGCTGTCGGTGTACGCCGAATTGTCCATGCCCGATGCCCCTCTCGGCTGATCGGCCTTGCGCGGCGCGATTGGCGGGGAGAATACGGGCAGGACGCCGCAGCTGGCGCTAACCTGGGATAGTGCGCCGGCAAAGCGAGACGCCGGGCGAGCCGCGTTCGCGACCGCTTGCGGTCCGCAAATAGTCCCTCGGCCGCGGACCGCCGACGACCGACCGCCGTGCTTTGGGCAGCTCTCAAAACTCTTCTCACTCGTCGCCCATGCCCCGGACAAAAAGGGATCTGGCCCTCGCTGCAAGAGCCGGGCATCTAACGATTTCTCGTCCCATCGCTCGGGCGTCGTTGATCGCCGTCCCGCCCTAAAACACCGTCGCCGCCATCACGCTCAGGGCGGCGGCGAAGGCGCCGATGCCGATCAGGCAGAAAGTAACGAAACGCCGGGTCGCCCAGGCCGGGCGCGGCGGCGCGGGGGGCACCGCCGGCGGGAAAAGCGGAACCGGCTCGGCGCCCGGCGCCCAGCCCACATACGTCGTCTCGGGCTGGTGGGCGAATTCGTCCGGCGACATGCGCGAGCTTGGCATCACCCACGGCGGCTCGGACGAATCCATATAGACCGCGAGCGGATCGACGTTGCGCAGCAATCGGGCGACCGTCGTCTCGACCGAGCCGATGCGAATCGGCGTGTCGTAATCCACGTTTTCCGCCGTGACCAAATGCCAGTCATAGCCTTGGCGCGCGGAGGTGCCGTAGGTGCTGCCGAGATCCCGGAGCAGAAAGGCCCCGTGCTCGAGCTTGGCCAGCTCGGCGTGCTCGCGCGAGACCGACGGCTCGTCGAGGACGATGTCGTTCGTGTCGGCACGTCCGATGCGGAATCGCTTCATGGCCCACATCCTTGAGCCGGACTGATTGCCGGGCCGAGCCGCTGCCGCTCCACGCGGGGCGCGCGGGTACCGGCGCCATGCTGCCGCCGCATGCTTGCCAAACCGTAAAGAACCGGAGCCCGCGACCGCCGCGCCAGCGCCCTCTTGCGGGTCCTCCCATCGCCGCGCGGCGTATGATCGGCGCCATAGCCCTGTCGTTCCGCGTCTGGCACCGACGCGTCCAACGGCGCTAGGCTCGCGGCATGCGCTTCACGATCAACCGCGCGCCGGTTCTGACGCTCTGGGCCGCCGTCGTCGCCGAGCGGCTCGGCTTCGACCGCGACGAGGCGCTCACGCTGGGACGCGCCGTCAGCGGGCTCACGGCCTACCGCAAGGGCGTGCGGCTCGGTCTGTTCGAGCCGAAACCCAAAGACGTGGCCGAGAAACGCAAGCGTTTGAAAGAGGGCGAGCGCCTCGTCGTCGTCCTGCTCGGTTGCGCGGTGCCGGTGGTCAAGACGGAAGACGGCATTCGCGCGCTCGCCAAGGACAAGCCCGACGCGCCCGCGAGCGTCGAGCGCTATCTCGCCGGCAAATTCGGCGAGCATCTCGACGCGGCGCGGACGGCGATGACGGCGCTCGCGCGATCGCTGCCGCCCGCCGATCTCGCGGGCGCGGCGTTTCGACTCTACGAGAAGTTCCGGCCCGCGATTCCCGCTGGCGAGGCCGGCTGGGGCGCCAAGGGCGTTCTCGACTTGAAGCGCATCGCCGACGCGGCCGCCCTCATCGCCGGCAGGGATAGGTCTTGATCAGCGCTGCGTAGACAAGGCCGTAACCTTGCACGCGGCGCAGCAGCCGCGCGTTCTCGCGCATCCAGATCAGCACCGCTTCGCGCATCTCGTCCTGCGTGGTGCCGGGCGGAACGCAGAGGCGCCGGCCCTTGCCGATGTCGGCCATGATCGCATCGGCCACGGCCGCGATGTAGCCGCGGCATTCGGCGCGCTGGATGGGATCCGCGGCCTCGGCGCAATCGGCGACGAAGGTCTTGCTGCCGACATTCGCGCCGGCCGGCGCCGCCGCGGCCATCAGCAGGCCGAAGCCCGTCGCGATTCCGAGCCATGATCTGCGCATTTTCGCCTCGCTCTGCCGATGGGTCGCCGCGTCCCGTTCGAGCTTCATGACCGGGCTACCTCCGCGTCGCGGCCCTGTTGTGGGGCACCGGGGCGTAACTCACGATCGTCCATGTGCACGTCGCGTCGCGGTAGTAGGTGATCATTTTCTGCTGGCCGTAATAATCGTAGCCGACTTTGTGGACGTATTGCGGCGTGCAGGCGAACGCGCGCTGAAAGGCCGATGCCGGCGTGGCGGCGAAGGCGGCCGCTGCCGTTGCGGTTGCGACTGCGAGCGCGAGGCCGGGGCGAAGCATGACGAGGTCCTTTCTGTCGCTCAATTGATCCGGCGCGGATGCCGGCGTTGACCGGATCGTGCCATCGGCGCGCCGCCGGCGCAGTGATGCCGCGCACGCGGAAAGGGGTGCGCCCCCGCCGGCAACGAAAAGGTGAACGCGCTGCGCGCGATGCGCGTGACCGCCGGCACTGTGCCGCCGTTCCGCTTCCGCTAGAAGCTGGCGCGTGTGGGCCCTTGCGGCCCGACCCAACCAAACGAAAGGACTTGCCATGTCTCGCCCAATCTTCGCCGCCGCGCTTGCGGTGGCACTGCTCTCGCTGGCGGCCGCCGACGCTTCCGCCGGCCCGGCCACCTCGACCCTGTTCGGCACCCCGCTCGCCTGCGCCGTCAACGCGTCGGATGGGAATGCGCTCAAGATCCGCATCGTCATGACCAACAAGAGCGGACGCTACATCGCGCAGGGCACGCCGATCACGCTCACGATCCTGGTGCGCAAGGGCGGCCAGGTCCGGAGAGTCGAAACCGTCGTCCAGAACGTGACCGCCTATAACAACATCGAAGCCAAGGGCTCGATCGGCTTCGATCAGCCGGCGGGTGCGATCTCGTGCACCGCGCGGGCGCAGACCGGGATCAACAAAAGCCGCTTGTCGGTGAAGCCCCACGCGCTCACACACTAATCGCCGTTCCGCCAGTCGCCGCGCAGCTTCCGTTGCGCGGCGACTCTGCGGGCTCGGTGCCGAAAGGGACCCTCTCCTTTCTTTGAACACCATCTCCGCGACCGCGTGGTAGTCTCGCGCTTTCCCAGGGAGGTGCTCATGAAACGATCGGGTCTTGCCCTTGCCGCCTTGGCGGCGATGTCGATCTTCGCCGCCGCGGCCGCGGCGGAAACCAAGACCGGCGTCGACAAGCTCTACATTTTGAATTGCGGCGAGGGCGTCGCGGGCGACATTTCGCGCTGGTCGCCGGGCGTGAACGTCGGCAAGTCGATGGACTTCGTCGACAACTGCTACCTGATTAAGCACAGCCAGGGCTGGCTGCTGTGGGATACGGGCGTCGCCGACGCGATTGCCGCGATGCCCGACGGGCAGCGCCCGGACGATCCGCGCGCCACCCACTGGCGCCGACCGAAGACGCTCGCGGCCCAGCTCGAGC
>JBKOUH010000141.1:0-11213 GCA_046723285.1 Pseudomonadota bacterium | reverse complement strand
ACCTTGAACTCCGGCAGCGCTTCGGCGAGAGCGTGCAAGGCGGGCTGGAGCGAGCCCGCGTGGCGCGAGAAGCGGATCACCTCCTTCTCCTCGCCGTTCGTGCGCCGCCGCCCGTTCTTGCCGCGGCCCGAATCGAGCGCCGCCATAACATCGGCGAAAAGGCCGCCGCCCGCGCCTTCGAGAAAAACGCGCTTGCCCCAGGGGCCTTTGGCGACGCCGACATCGATGGCGACGCGGCGCGCGCGCGAAAGGCCGGCGATGATCTCGCGCGGGCTGCCCTCGATGCCGAGCGAGCGCGCGACGTTGTTTGCGGTACCGAGCGGCAGCAGCGCCACGGTCTTGCCGCGCCCGACGACCTGCTTCATCACGCGGTGAACGGTGCCGTCGCCGCCGGCGGCCACGATCAATCCGCGCGCGTCGCGCAGCGTGCGGAGCTGCTTGCGCTTTTTTGCGTGGACGTGCTTCACGCGATAGCCGGCCTCGCCGAGCAGCGCCGCCAGCGCCGCGGCCGAATGCTTGCCGTCGCCCGCGGTCGGGTTGTGCACGAGGATCGCGCGCTTCATCGATTCCCCCACCCGAGGCCGAAACGGATTTCCGGCCGACGCCAAGCGAGACCGGGCGGGCGCGCAGGCCCGACCCGGCGGTTCTCATAATACGCAGCACCGGACGCTCCGTTCGCGGCCCGGCTGCGGGCCTCAGGCGGCGGCCGGCGATTGGGCCGCAGGCAGGTGCGGATCGACGAAGCGGAACCAGAGCGGTGGCACGATCGCCACCACGACCGCGAGCGAATAGCCCATCGGCAGGCGCGGGGCCCCGGCCTCGTAGACCAGCTCGTCGTGGCGCCGGCCGGGGTGGAGATGATGATTGGCGTGATTGGGCAGGTTGAACAGCAGCCAATTGCTGAAGCGGAAGCGGCTGTCCCAGGCGTGCGCGGCGCCGTAGCGCTCGTAGACGCCGGGCGCGGTTTCGCGGCGCTTGAGCCCGTAGTGCTCGACGTAGTTGATCGTTTCGAGGAGCAGGATCGCGATGAGGCCCTGGGCGAAGAAGAACGCGACGCCGAGCCAGCCTGCGAACACGGCGATCGCGGCATAGAGCACCGCTTCGGCAACGATACCGGCGAGGACGCGGTTGCGCAGCGACCAAGCCGATGCGCCCGTGCGGCTGAGACGCTCGGCTTCGAGGCGCCAGGCGGAAACGAAGCTGCGCCCGATGGCACGCGGCAGGAACGATTGCAGCCATTCGCCGCGGCGCGCCGTCACCGAATCGGCCGGCGTGGCGGCACGGCGGTGATGGCCGAAGACATGCTCGATGTAGAAGTGATGATAGGTGACCGAGACAAGCAGCGCCTGGCCGAGGACGCGCTCCCACCAGGCGCGGCGGTGGACGAGCTCGTGCGCATCGGTGATGCCGACGCCGCCGGTGGCGAGGCCGAACGCCAAGCCGAGGCCGATCGCCTCCACCGGCGTGAACTGGCCAGCGCGGATATACCAAAGCGCCCAGGCGAGCACGCCGAACTGCAGCGGGACCCAGAGCCAGGTCGGCAGCGCGTTGATCCAGTGCGACGCGGCGCGGTTGGGCGGCGTGGTTTCGCCGATGGCGAGATCGGCCAGGATCAGCGTCGTGTAGATCAGCGGCGGGAACGCGAAAATCCAGTAACCGCCGAGGTGCATGCTCGCGATCGTCGGCACGATCATCAGGAACGGCAGGAAATATCGCAAGGCAGGCCTGTGCGCGATCCCGGCGCATTATAGCGTGGTGGCGAATTGAGGCACAGACTGGGCATCAACTCGCATAATCGCGGCGGCATCCAGCCGATGCGCCACAAATGAAAAGGGCGCCACCTTCGGGGTGGCGCCCTTCGTTCTAGCCTTCGGCGCGGCGCCGGTCGCGGCCGCGATCGCGGTCGCCGCGATCGCGGCGCTCGCCGCCGCCCTCGCCGTCGTCACGCGGCGGACGTGCCGGGCGCGTGTCGGGCAGCTCCTGGCCGGTGGCCTGGTCGACGAGGCGCATCGAGAGCTTCACCTTGCCGCGGTCGTCGAGGCCGATGAGCTTCACCTTCACCTTGTCGCCTTCCTTGACCACGTCGGTGACCTTGTTGACGCGGTTCTGGGCGAGCTCGCTGATGTGCACGAGCCCGTCCTTGGCGCCCAAGAAATTCACGAACGCACCGAAATCGACGACCTTCACGACGGTGCCGTTGTAGATCGTGCCCACCTCGGGCTCGGCCACGATGCCCTTGATCCAATCGATCGCGGCCTTGGCCTTCACGTCGTCGACCGCGGCGATCTTGATCGTGCCGTCGTCCTCGATGTCGATCTTGGTGCCGGTGACTTCGGTGATCTCGCGGATCACCTTGCCGCCGGTGCCGATCACTTCGCGGATCTTGTCCTTGGGGATCGTGATCGTGGTGATGCGCGGCGCGTAGGTGCTGACCTCGGCGCGGGCCTTGCTGAGACCCTTCGCCATCTCGCCGAGAATGTGCATGCGGCCGTCGCGCGCCTGGTTGAGTGCCACCTCCATGATCTCCTTGGTGATGGACGTGATCTTGATGTCCATCTGGAGCGAGGTGACGCCCTGATCGGAGCCGGCGACCTTGAAGTCCATGTCGCCCAAGTGATCCTCGTCGCCGAGGATGTCGGACAGCACCGCGAAGCGATCGCCTTCCTTGATCAAGCCCATGGCGATGCCCGCGCAGGGCCGCGACAGCGGCACGCCGGCATCCATGAGCGAAAGCGAGGAGCCGCACACCGTCGCCATCGAGGAGGAGCCGTTCGACTCGGTGATCTCCGAGACGATGCGGATCGTGTAGGGGAAATCCTCCTTCTTCGGCAGCAGCGGATGGAGCGCGCGCCAAGCAAGCTTGCCGTGGCCGATTTCGCGCCGGCCGGGCGAGCTCATGCGCCCGGTCTCGCCCACCGAGTAGGGCGGGAAGTTGTAGTGGAGGAGGAAGTGCTGGCGCGACTCGCCGACGAGGGCGTCGATGATCTGCTCGTCCTGGCCGGTGCCGAGAGTCGCCACCACCAGCGCCTGGGTTTCGCCGCGGGTGAACAGCGACGAGCCGTGGGCGCGCGGCAACACGCCGACTTCGGCGACGATCGGGCGCACGGTCTTGCCGTCGCGCCCGTCGATGCGCGAGCCGGTGTCCAGGATGCCGAGGCGCACGATCTGGCTCTCGAGATCCTTGAACACGGCGCCGGCGACGGCGACCTTGGCCTCGTCGTCGGCGACGAGGGACATCGCCTTTTCCTTGACCGCGGCGATCTTGGCGTGCCGCGTCTGCTTGACGCGCTCGGCATAGGCCTGGCGCAGCTCGGCCTCGCACTGGGCCTTGAACAGGGCCTTGACCCCGGCGACAGCGGGCGGTTCCTCGGGCAGTGCCCAAGGCTCCTTCGCCGCCCGCTCGGCGAGGCGGATGACGGCCTGGATCGCGCTCTGGAACTGCTCGTGGCCGAAGACGACGGCGCCGAGCATGACGGATTCGGAGAGCTCCTTGGCCTCGGATTCCACCATCAGCACGCCCTCGACGGTGCCGGCCACGACCAGGTCGAGGTCGGATTTCTGCATCTGATCGAGGGTAGGATTGAGCACGTACTGGCCGTCGATGTAGCCGACGCGCGCGGCGCCGATCGGGCCCATGAACGGTATGCCCGAGATGGTGAGCGCGGCCGAGACGCCGATCAGGGCGACGATGTCGGGATCGTTCTCGAGGTCGTGCGAGAGCACGGTCGCGATGATCTGGGTGTCGTGGCGGAAGCCCTCGGCGAACAGCGGGCGGATCGGCCGGTCGATGAGGCGCGAGGTCAGCACCTCCTTCTCGGTCGGGCGGCCTTCGCGCTTGAAGAAGCCGCCGGGAATCTTGCCGGCGGCGAAGGTCTTTTCCTGGTAGTGCACGGTGAGCGGGAAGAAGTCGACTTCGCGCTTGGGCTCTCTCTCGCCGACCACGGTGCAGAGCACCGTCGTTTCACCCAAAGTGGCGAGCACCGCGCCATCGGCTTGGCGCGCCATGCGCCCGGTTTCGAGGATGAGCTTGCGCCCGCCCCAATCGATTTCTTCACGGTAGACGTTGAACATGATTATTCCTTCGCGGACATGATGCCGCCCGGCGCGCCGACAGCTTCTTCTGGGATGCGCGCAAGGCAGCGAAGCCGGGCCCCCATGGGCCGCGGCCGCAGTTTCGGTTGTGAGCCGCCGGGCGGATCCCGACGGCGCTTATTGGGAGGATCGCTGCCTGATCCTCGCCCATCGGCGGGCCTTAGCGACGAATCTCGAGCCGCTCGATCAGGGCCTCGTAGCGCTTTTCGTCCATGCGCTTCAGGTAATCGAGCAGCCGGCGCCGTTGTCCGACCATCAACATGAGGCCGCGGCGCGAATGATTGTCCTTCTGGTGGCCTTCCAGATGGGTGGTGAGGTTACGGATGCGCTCGGTGAGAATCGCGACCTGCACTTCGGGCGCGCCGGTATCTCCGGCCTTGGGCGCGAATTGCTTGATCACTTCTTGCTTGCGGTCCGCCGTAATCGACATCGTGCCTTTCCTTTCGGATGCTAGAGGTTGAAAAGCCGCAGCGGGTGCGCGAGCGCACCGTCCCAGGTCAGCAAACCCACCGGCTTGCCTTCCGCCTTGGCGTAGAGGGTCGAACCCTCGGCCAGAGCGTCGACGACCTTGCGGTTGTCGCTGCGGAGCACTGGCACCGGCCGCCCTTGCTTCAGGCGATCGGCCTCGCGTCCGGTCAGGGCCAGCGCCGGGATGTCGTCCAGCGCGGTCTCGATCGGCAGCAAAAGTGCCAGTAACGAATCGGGGGGGCCAAGGGCCCCGCTCGACGAAGCATTATGGCTCAACTCGACGAGCTTTGCCAGGGGGACAGCCCGAGCCAGCGTGAACGGCCCGACCGCCTCCCGGCGCAGGGCCGAGACGTGCCCGACTGTGCCGAGGGCCACGGCCAAGTCGCGGACAAGGCTGCGAATATAGACGCCCTTGCCGCAGACGGCGCAGAATTCGGCCGCATCCGGGCCGGGCACCCCGAGAAGCTCGAGCGTGTGGACGACCACCCGCCGCGAGGAGAGCGTGACCTCCTCCCCGGCCCGGGCCAGAGCGTAGGCGCGCTCACCTTCGACCTTGATGGCCGAGTATGCGGGCGGGCGCTGCGCGATGTCGCCGGTGAAGCGCGAAAGGACGGCTGCGATTGCCGCGGCATCGGGCCGGACGGGGCTGGTGGCGACGACGCGGCCCTCGCGGTCGTCGGTATCGCGTGCCTCGCCCCAAGCCGCTGTAAATTGATAGGTTTTTCGCCCTTCCATGGCGTAGGGCACAGTTTTGGTCGCCTCGCCGAGCGCCACCGGCAGCACGCCGCTCGCGAGCGGGTCGAGCGTGCCGGCGTGGCCGGCCTTTTGCGCATCGAAGATCCGCCGGATCGTGCCCGTGGCGCGGGTGGCGGTGACGCCCTCGGGCTTGTCGAGCACCAGCCAGCCGCTCACCGGCCGGCCGCGATTGCGCCTAGCCACGGCGCGGCCGCGCAGGACGCGGGCGCCGCGCGCGCTTCGTGGCCGGCTCCGGCGGGTGCAGATCGCGCGCAACGCGCGGATCTTTGAGTAGGGCGGTGACGCGGTCCGTGGCGTCGAAGGTGAGATCGGGCTCGAAGTGGAGCTGAGGCGCGTAGCGGAGACCCACCGCGCGCGTCACTTCGCCGCGCAGAAGCGGCGCCTCGCGGTTGAGCGCGGCCACGATCGCGTCGCGCTCGCGCCCGCCGAGCGGCATCACGAACACGGTGACGTGGCGGAGATCGGGCGTCGTGCGCGCTTCGGTGACCGTGATCGAGACGTCGCGCAGCTCCGGGTCGCGGAAATGCCCGTGCGCGAAGATCTCCACCAGCGCGTGGCGTATCGCTTCGCCGACGCGGAGGTATCGGCCGGAACCGTGCTCGTGATCGTGGGATTTGCGCATTTCTGCGGGACCGCGCGCCTCCAGGCGCGCCCCTTACTTGCTTGGGCGAAGCGCAGGCTGGAGCCGCGCGGTCCCAGCCAAGGGCGCGCGGCTCGAAGCCTTACAACGTCGCCGCGACTTCCTCGACGACGTAGCACTCGATCTGATCGCCTTGGCGGATGTCCTGATAGTTCTCGAAGGCCATGCCACATTCGAGACCGGCCTTGACCTCGCGCACCTCGTCCTTGAAGCGCTTCAACGTCGAGAGCGTGCCCTGGTGGATGACGACGTTGTCGCGCAAGAGGCGCACGCCGCAGCCGCGCTTGACCACGCCTTCGGTCACCTTGCAGCCGGCGACGTTGCCGACCTTGGTGATCTTGAACACTTCGAGGATCTGCGCGTAGCCGATGAAGCTCTCGCGCTTGACCGGCGCGAGCAGGCCCTCCATCAGCTTCTTCACGTCGTCGGCGATGTCGTAGATGATCGAGTAGTAGCGGATGTCGATGCCTTCGCGCTGCGCCAAGTCGCGCGCCTGCGACGAGGCGCGGACGTTGAAGCCGATGATGAAGGCGCCCGACGTCTTGGCCAACGTGATGTCGGACTCGTTGATGCCGCCGACGCCGCTCAACAGCACGCGGACCTTGACCTTGTCGGTCGAAAGCCCCTCGAGCACGTTGACGATGGCTTCGGCCGAGCCCTGCACGTCGGATTTGACGACGACGCCCAGCTCCTTCGCCGCACCCTCGCTGATCTTCGAGAACATCTGCTCGATGGTGCCGCGCGCGACGACGCCGCGCTCGCGCGCCTGGCGCGTGCGGTATTCGGTGATCTCGCGCGCGCGCGCCTCGTCGGCCACGACCGAGAAGGGATCGCCCGCCTGCGGCACGCCCTGAAGCCCGAGGATCTCGACCGGCATCGACGGACCCGCGTCCTTCACCTGGTCGCCGCGCTCGTTGGTGAGCGCCCGGGCGCGGCCCCATTCGTTGCCGGCGACGACGATGTCGCCGACCTTGAGCGTGCCCTTCTGCACCAGCACGGTCGCCACCGGCCCGCGGCCGCGGTCGAGCCGCGCCTCGACGATGGTGCCCTGCGCCTCGCGCTCGGGATTGGCCTTCAACTCGAGCACTTCGGCCTGAAGCAGGATCGCTTCCTCGAGCTTGTCGAGGTTGGTGCCCTTGATGGCCGAGACGTCGACGGCGATGGTTTCGCCGCCCATCTCTTCCACCACGATCTCGTGCTGGAGGAGCGCCTGGCGCACCTTGGTCGGGTCGGCGTCGTGCTTGTCGATCTTGTTGACCGCGACGATCATCGGCACGCCCGCCGCCTTGGCATGCGAGATGGCCTCGATCGTCTGCGGCTGCACGCCGTCGTCGGCCGCGACGACGAGGACCACGATATCCGTCACCTTCGCCCCGCGCGCGCGCATCTGCGTGAACGCGGCGTGGCCGGGCGTGTCGAGGAACGTGATCTTGGCGCCCGAGGGCATCGTCACCTGATAGGCGCCGATGTGCTGGGTGATGCCGCCGGCTTCGTGCGCGGCGACGTCGGTCTTCCGGAGCGCGTCGAGCAGCGACGTCTTGCCGTGATCGACATGGCCCATGACCGTGACGACCGGCGGGCGCGGCATCAGCGTCGCGGCTTCGTCGGTTTCGCCTTCGACGCCGACTTCGACGTCGGCCTCGGAGACGCGCTTCACGCGGTGGCCCATCTCGGCCGCCACCAGCTCGGCGGTGTCGGCGTCGATGCTCTGCGTGACGGTCGCCATCACGCCCATCTTGAACAGGATCTTGACGACGTCGGCGCCCTTCTCGGCCATGCGGTTGGCCAGCTCCTGGACGCTGATCGTCTCGGGCAGCACCACTTCACGCGACACTTTCTTCCGCTCCTGCGGCTGCTGCTCGGCATGCGCCTTGCGCTTCTCCTTCTCGCGCGCGCGGCGGAACGCGGCGACCGAGCGCACGCGCTGAATGCCTTCGCCTTCGTCGATGGCCTGGTTGATCGTGAGCTTGCCGCGCCGTCGCTCCGTGGGCTTCGGCGAAACCGCCGGCGTTTTCTTCTGGCGGCCGCGCTTGGCCTTGGCTTCTTCCTCGTCTTCCTCCTCCACAACCGGCGGCGTGACCGACGGCGCTTCGAGCGTCGTTGCCGGCGCTTCGGCGCCCGCTGGCGCCTGCACCTTCACGACCAGGCGGCCGCCGACCTGCTGGGCGGCGAGTTGGCGCGCGAGCTCATCCTGGCGCACGCGTTCGGCGTCGAGCGCCTGATCGCGCACCTGCTGCTCGGCGTCGCCCGCGGGCGCCTTGCGGGCGGGCTTCTCTTCGACCGGCGCCGCAGGCTCCACGACCGGGGCTTTCGCCTCGATCTCGGCCGGCGCCGCCGGCGGCTCTTCCACCACCGGCGCCTCGACGACCGGCTGGGGCGCCGGCTTCGGCGCCTCTTCGAGCGCCTCAGCCACACGCGCCTCGAGCGCCTTGATCTCGGCCGGCGAATGCAGCTCCTGCCGCGCCTTCGCCTCCTCGAGCGCGCGCATGCGCGCGAGCTTCTCGGCGTCGGAAAGGCCGTGATGGGCCTCGCGGCCCAGATCGCCGCCATGCAAGGGCTGGAACCGGCTCTCGGCCGCGCTCTCGGCCTCGGTCATCTCGCCGGTCTTCTCGCCGCGCGTGAAGGTGCGCTTCTTCTTGACCTCGACCGACACCTGCTTGCTGCGGCCATGGGAGAAGCTCTGCTTCACCATGCCGGCGTCGACGGTCTTCTTGAGCTCGAGGCGGCCGGGCCGCGTCAGGCTCAGAGGTTTCTTGGAATCGGTTTCTTTGGTCTCGGGCATAAGTGTGCTGGTTCCTTAGTGTCGACGGCCGCGCGCGGTGGGCGCGGCGGTTGCCTCCGCGGCTCGAAAGCCGTGGAGGCGCCGGAGTTCGCGGGCGAGTATTTCTGCGAGACGGCCGGGCTTTACTCCCATGTGGACGATACCTTCACGGCCCAGCGCCGCGCCGAGCTCGGCGCTGGTCAGCACGGAAAAGCGCTCGCCGCCGAAACGGGCGGCGAGATCGGCAGCGTCGCGCCCCTCGCTGTCGGCGGCGGCGAGCAGCAGCGCCACCTGGCCGGCGCTGATCGCGGCCTTGACCTGATCGCGGCCGACGAAGATCTGGTCGGCGCGGCGCGCGAAGCCGATGAGCGCGATGCAGCGCTCGGCCAACAGGCGCTCGATGCGGGGCACGAGATCCGCGGGCGGCTTGGCGGGCGCGCGGAACGCATGGGCGAATATATTCTTGGCGCGCGCGGTTTCCACCGCCACGCGCTCGGCGCTGACCCAGACGCCGCGCCCTGGCAGCGCCTCGGCGAGATCGGGGACCACCGCCTGATCCGGACCGAGCACGAAGCGCACGAGCCCCGCCCGCGGCGCGCTCTCGCGCGTCACGATGCAGCGCCGCTCGGAAGCGGCACTGCGCTCGACGGCCAAGCTCTGCTTGGCCTTGGTCTCGCTCGTTTCGGCCGCGGTTTCGATCATCGGATCAGGCCGCCGCTCCTTCCTTGGCTGCTTCGGCTTCGGGCTTCTTCCACTCGAACTCCGCGCCGTAGACGTGCTTCCGCGCGGCGAGCAAGATCTTCTCGGCGTCGTCGTGCTTCAGCGGGCTCGAGCCCAGCGCGTTGTTAAGGCGGTGCGGCTTCATGTAGTTGAGCATCTCGGCCGTGAGCTGGATCTTGCCGTCCTCGGGCACGGACTTGGCCAAGAGCTTCGCGCGCCGCTCGTCCTTCAGATGGCCGAACTCCTCGGGCGAAATCTTGGGAGGCGCGTCCATCATGTAGAAGCGCAGCTCCTCGGTGGAGAGGTCGGCGAGGTCGTCCATTGTCTTGACGCCGGCCTCGCCGAGCTTGACGAGGCGCTGCGGGTTGAGCTCGTCGATCTCGGCGACTTTGTCCTCGACGCCGAGCGAGCGGCGCTTCTCGGTCAGCTCCGCGTCGCGCTTCTCGAGATAGCCCTGGGCGCGCTCGCGCAGCTCCTCGGCGATCTCCTGGAAGCCCTCGATCGCGGCCAGCTCTTCGAGCGGCACGAACGCCACGTCCTCGATGTTGCGGAAGCCCTCGGTCACCAGCAGATGCGCGATGACCTCGTCGACGTCGAGCGCCTCGATGAAGAGCGCCGAGCGCGACTTGAACTCTTCCTGGCGGCGCTCCGATTCGGCGGCCTCGGTCAGGATCTCGATGTGCCAGCCGGTCAGCTGCGAGGCCAGGCGCACGTTCTGGCCGCGCCGGCCGATGGCCAGGCTCTGCTGATCGTCGGGGACGATGACCTCGATGGTGCCGGTTTCCTCGTCGAGCACGACCTTGGTGACTTCCGCCGGCGCCAGCGCGTTGACGACGAACGTCGCCGTGTCCTGCGACCACGGGATGATGTCGATCTTCTCGCCCTGGAGCTCGGCCACCACCGCCTGGACGCGGCTGCCGCGCATGCCGACGCAGGCGCCGACCGGATCGATCGAGCTGTCGCGCGAGACGACAGCGATCTTGGCGCGCGAGCCCGGATCGCGGGCCACCGCCTTCACCTCGATGATATTGTCGTAGATCTCGGGCACTTCCTGAGCGAAGAGCTTCGCCATGAATTGCGGATGCGTGCGCGAGAGGAAGATCTGCGGCCCGCGCGTTTCCTTGCGCACGTCGTAGATATAGGCGCGGACGCGGTCGCCCTGCTTGAACATCTCGCGCGGGATCAGGTCCTCGCGGCGGATGATCCCCTCGCCGCGGCCGAGATCGATGACCGTGCCGCTCCACTCGACGCGCTTCACGACGCCGTGGACGATCTGGCCGACGCGATCCTTGAACTCCTCGAACTGGTGCTCGCGCTCGGCCTCGCGCACCTTCTGCACGATGACCTGCTTCGCGGTTTGCGCCGCGATGCGCCCGAAATCGATTGGCGGCAGCACGTCGACGAAGGTATCGCCGACCTTCTTGGCGGGGTCCTTCTTCTGCGCCTGCGCCAGCGTCAGCTGATTGTGCTCGTCTTCGACCGTCTCGACGACCGTCTGGTAGCGCGCCAGCATCACCTCGCCGTTGGCGCGGTTGATCTTGGCGCGGATGTCGAGCAGCGGCCCGTATTTGGAGCGGCCGGCCTTCTGGATGGCCTGCTCCATCGCCTCCAGGACCTCGTCCTTGTCGATGCCCTTGTCGCGGGCGACGGTGTCGGCGACCTGCAGCAGCTCGGGGCGGGCGTAGGTGGCGGTGCTTTCCATCGTGCTTCCGTCGGTCAAGCGTGCCCTAGAGCGGCACGTCCGGTTATCGAGTTGTCAATGCGTCTGGCCGGGCT
>JBKOUH010000014.1:0-9754 GCA_046723285.1 Pseudomonadota bacterium | reverse complement strand
GGGAATCGCTCATAGTCCGGCCGCTCGAAGGTGAGCGACCCGATCGCGGCGAGATCAAGACGGGGCGAAGGTGCGGCAATTCGCTTGGGCCAGCCCATCGCGTAGGCGATGGGCGTGCGCATGTCGGGCGTTCCCAGCTGTGCCAACACCGAGCCGTCGATGTATTCCACCATCGAATGGATGACCGACTGCGGGTGGACCAGGATGTCGATCTGATCCTTGCGCACCGGGAAGAGGTAGAATGCCTCGATAACCTCGAGGCCTTTGTTCATCAGCGTCGCCGAATCGACCGAGATCTTGGCGCCCATGCGCCAGTTGGGATGAGCCACCGCCTGCTCTGGCGTCATCCGCTTCATCTCGTCGAAGCTCTTGGTGCGGAATGGTCCGCCCGAGGCAGTGAGGATGATGCGGGCCACGCGGTCGCTCTGCTCGAAATCGAAAACCTGGAAGACCGCGTTATGCTCGGAGTCGACCGGCAAGAGTGTCGCGCGCCTGGCCTTCACCTCGCGCAGCACGAGCTCACCGGCGCAGACCAGCGTCTCCTTGTTGGCGAGCGCCACGATGGCGCCCTGGCGCACGCCGGCGAGCGTCGGCTCCAATCCGGCCGCGCCGACGATGCCGGCCATCATCCAATCGACCGGGCGCGTGGCCGCCTCGACCACCGCGTCGTGGCCCGCTGCCGCCTCGATGTTGGTGCCGGAGAGCGCCTCGCGCAACGCGCGATACTGCGTCGCGTCGGCGACCACGGCGACGCGCGGCCGCAAGCGCCGCGCCTGGTCTGCAAGCAGCGTGACGTTGCGATTGGCCGTCAACGCCTCGACGCAATAATTGTCGGGCTCGCGCTCGACGAGGTCGATCGTGTTGCAGCCGATCGAGCCGGTCGAGCCCAAAATCGTGATGCGTCGCGGGCCGTTTGCGGGCGCACTCATCACCATAGGCGCGGATCCCCTCCTGCCATCCAGGTCGCGAACGCGGCGGCCACCAGCGCAGCCACGATGCCGTCGACCCGGTCCATCATGCCCCCATGCCCGGGCAGGATACCGCTTGCGTCCTTCACTCTAAAGGCCCGCTTCACGCCCGATTCAAGGAGATCGCCCATCTCGGATATGACCGCGAAGACCAGCGCCGCCCCCGCGAGGACAACGGTGGGCGCGAGGCGCAGGGCCACACCGAGCACGACGCCGACCGCGACCGCGGCGGCGACGCCGCCCGCCGCACCCGACCAAGTCTTGCCCGGGCTGATGCGCGGCCAGAGCTTCGGGCCTCTAAGGGTGCGTCCGACGAAATAGGCGCCGACATCGCATGCGATGACGACGCAAATAAGCCAAATCACGAGCTCGCGGCCCATCTCGGGCCGCGCATAGAGCCAGAGCAACGAGAGCGCCGGAATGCCGATATAAACGGCGCCAACGGCGATCGGTAGCGCGTGCTCGAGCGCCTGCGCACGCGCCGCCACATAGACGATCGGCACCGCCGCGGCGACGATGCCGTAGGCCCAGTAGAAGCGTCCGAACGCAGCAGCCGCCACCGCGGCGACGAGCAGCGCCATGAGCGTGCCGCCGGTGACGCCGAAGACGGCGGCGCCCGTCACGCGCACCCATTCCCACGCCATCACCGCCGCGATGGCGCCGATGAAGACCGGGAGCAGAGGCGGGCCGAGAATGAGCGCGGCCGCGGCCGGCACGCCCAGGGCGATTGCGGTCACCACGCGCTGCGCAGTCTCGCTGGGCACTCGGTATCCCCCCGCTCCTGCCACCGTTCCGGCCACCGCCATGATCAGGCGACCGCCGTGCCGTAGCGCCGCTCGCGGCGCTGGAACTCCTCGACCGCGCGGCGAAGATTTTCGCGTCCAAAATCGGGCCACAGGCAATCGTCGAACACCAGCTCGGAATAGGCGCTCTGCCAGAGTAGGAAGTTGCTGATGCGCTGCTCGCCGCTGGTGCGAATGACAAGATCCGGATCCGGAAGGCCGTGCGTAAACAGCCGCTCTTCCAATGCGGTTTCGTCCACCTCGGCGGCCGCGAGGCGACCGGCCGCGACATCGGCCGCGATCATGCGCATGGCGCGCAGGATCTCGTTACGGCCGCCATAGGAGAGTGCGATCGTGAGATTGAGCTTGAGGTTGCCGCGCGTGCGCTCCTCGGCCTCCTCGATCAGGCGCACGATGTCGGGCGCGAGGCGCGCGCGGTCGCCGATGCTGCGCAAGCGCACGCCCTGGCGGTGCAGCTCGGCGATTTCGCTGCGCAAGTAGAAGCGCAGCAAGCCCATCAGATCGTCGACCTCGGGCGGCGGCCGGTTCCAGTTCTCCGAGGAGAAACCGTAGAGTGTGAGATAGCTGATGCCGATCTCGGTCGCGGCCTTCACCGTCTCGCGCACGGCTTCGACGCCGCGGCGATGGCCGGCCGTGCGCGGCAGGCCGCGCAGCTTCGCCCAGCGGCCGTTGCCGTCCATGATGATCGCCACATGGACAGGCGGCGGGCGCGGCGACGTTGGGGCTGGGAGGGCTTCCATCACGCGTCAGACGTGCATGATCTCTTTTTCTTTTGTCGCCAGCAGCTCGTCGATCTTCTTGATGTGCCCGTCGGTGCCTTTCTGGATTTCATCGGACCCGCGCTTGTGGTCGTCCTGGGAAATCTTGTGGTCCTTTTCGAGCTTCTTCAAAGCCTCCATGCCGTCGCGGCGCACGTTGCGGACCGCGATCTTGGCCTGCTCGGCATATTTGTGGGCGACCTTCGCCAGCTCCTTGCGGCGGTCTTCGGTGAGTTCGGGCAGGCGCACGCGGATGACCTGCCCCTCGGCTTGCGGATTGACGCCGAGATTGGCGTCGCGGATCGCCTTCTCGACCGCGGCCGTAATCCCGCGGTCCCACACCTGCACCGTCAACATGCGCGGCTCGGGCACGGATACCGTGGCGAGCTGGTTCAGGTGCATGGTCTGGCCGTAGGCGTTGACCGTGATCGGCTCCAGAAGGCTCGTCGAGGCGCGGCCCGTGCGCAGCCCCGCGAGTTCCTTCTTGAAGGTTTCGAGGGCGCCATCCATGCGCCGGTCGATGTCTTGCTTCAGCTTTGCGTCCATCAGCGCGCCTCATCAGAGATGACCGTGTAGCTTCCCTTGCCTTGCAACACGGCGGCAATGCTGCCGGGATTTTGTATCGAAAACACCAAAATCGGAATGCGATTTTCGCGCGCCAGCGACACCGCCGAGGCGTCCATCACCTTCAAGTCCTTTGCCAGCACCTCGTGAAAGGTAAGCCGGTCGAACTTCTTGGCCTTCTTGTCCTTGGCCGGGTCCGCGTCGAACACGCCGTCGACCTTAGTGCCCTTCATGAGCGCGTCGCAGTTCATTTCCGAGGCGCGGAGGGCCGCCGCGGTGTCGGTGGTGAAGAAAGGATTGCCGGTGCCGGCGGCGAAGATGACGATGCGCCCCTTCTCGAGATGGCGCACCGCGCGCCGGCGGATATAAGGCTCGCACACGGTCGACATCGGGATCGCCGAGAGCACGCGGGTGTTCAGGCCAAGGCGCTCCAAAGCACCCTGCAGCGCGAGCGAGTTCATCACCGTCGCCAGCATGCCGATATAGTCGCCGGTCGCGCGGTCGATGCCCTGCGTCGCCGATTGGATACCGCGGAAGATGTTGCCGCCGCCGACGACGACGCAGACCTCCGCCCCGAGCTCGTGCACCGACTTGATTTCAGCCGCGATACGGTCGAGCACACCGCGGTCCAGGCCGTAGTCACGCTCGCCCATGAGCGCCTCGCCGGACACTTTCAGCAGCACCCGGCGATATTTCAAACCCGCGCTCATGCTTCTCTTGCGCCTTTGGCGGCTCGAGGGAGCCACATTTGGCGCCGCGCGGCCCCGGCCCGTCAAGGCCGCTCCCGCAAGCGGGAGCGGTCGCCGTCGCAAGCGACGGCGGGCCGCGGATCCCGCGCTCAGGCCTTGCCGGTGCCGACCGCTGCGGCGACTTCGGCGGCGAAGTCGTCTTGACGCTTCTCGATGCCTTCGCCGAGCTGGAAACGGGCGATGGCGGCCACTTCGACGGCGGCTCCGATCTCCTTCGCCGCGGCCTCGATCACTTTCCCCACCTTCTTCTCGGGGTCGATGACGTAAACCTGCTCCAACAGAACGACTTCCTCATAGAACTTGCGCAATCGGCCCTCGACCATCTTGGCGATGATCTCGGCGGGCTTGCCCGAGCCCGCGGCCTGCTCGGTCAAGATCTTCCTTTCGTTGTCGACGACCTTGGGGTCGAGCTCGGCGGTGCGCACGGCGCGCGGATTGGCGGCAGCCACGTGCATCGCGAGCTGGCGCCCGAGCGCGCCCGCCTTGCCGGCATCGCCGCTGCTCTTCAACGCCACCAGCACGCCGATCTTGCCGAGGCCGGGCGAGACTTGGTTGTGGACATAGCTCGCGACCACGCCGGGCGCCGCCGAGATCACCTGCGCGCGGCGGATCGACATGTTCTCGCCGATCGTGGCAACGAGATGCGTGAGCTCGTCGCCGACCGTGCGGCCACTTCCCGGGAACGGGCGCGCTTTGAGCTTCTCGACGTCGCCGCCGACGGCCAGCGCCTCCCTGGCGGCCTTGGCGACGAAGTTCTGGAACTGCTCGTTGCGCGCGACGAAATCGGTCTCGGTGTTGACCTCAATGAGGACGCCCTTGGCGCCTTCGGTCGCGACGCCGATCAGGCCCTCGGCCGCGATGCGTCCGGCCTTCTTCGCCGCGGCGGCGAGACCCTTCTTGCGCAGCCAGTCGGCCGCCTGCTCGATATCGGCACCCGCCTCGGCCAGCGCCTTCTTGCAGTCCATCATGCCGGCGCCGGTGCGCTCGCGCAGCTCCTTGACCAGTGAGGCAGAGATATCCGCCATGGCGAAATCCTTTCGGGGAATGGAAACGAAGGCGTGATGCGCCGGCTTATGCAGCCGGCGGCGGCGCCTCGGGATTGGGCTTTTCCGCTGCGATCACGGTTTCAACGGGCGCGTGTTCCGAAGCTCCGGTATCGATGCCGGCCTTGGCTGCTTCCTCGGCGATGCCGTCGAGCACCGCGCCCCAGAACAGCTCAAGATACATCTCGATGGCGCGCAGCGCGTCGTCGTTGCCGGGCACCGGATAGGTGATGCCATCGGGATCGCAATTGCTGTCGAGGATCGCGACCACCGGGATGCCGAGCGTCTTGGCCTCGTCAATCGCGATCGATTCCTTGTTCGTGTCGATCACGACGATGAGGTCGGGGCGGTCGCTCATCTCCTTGATGCCGCCCAGCGCGCGTTCGAGCTTGTCGCGCTGGCGCTGGAGATCGAGCAGCTCCTTCTTGGTGAAGCCGGCCACGGCCTTGTCGTCGGCGAGCTTGGCTTCGAGCTCCTTCAATCGCTGGATCGAATTCTTGATCGTCGCCCAGTTAGTGAGCATGCCGCCCAGCCAGCGGTGGTTGACGAAGAACTGCCCGCAGCGGTCGCGCGTCTTGGCGATGAGCGGACTCGCTTGGCGCTTGGTCGCGACGAACAGAATGCGCCCGCCCTTGGCGGCCGTGTCGCGCAGAGCCTGCAGCGCGCGCGCCAGCATCGGCACGGTCTGCTGGAGGTCGATGATGTGCACGTTGTTGCGCACGCCGTAGATGTACGGCGCCATGCGCGGGTTCCAACGGCGGGTGTGATGTCCGAAATGAACGCCAGCTTCCAAAAGCTGGCGCATGCTGAACGAGGGCAGCGCCATCTGATTGTCTCTCCGGTTGTTCCTGACGCGGAGACTGCATCTGAAGGTCCCGGTGGGGACCGTCGGACACCGGATCGGCCGCCGCTTCTTTTGGCTCGCGGGGCCGTGTTCCGCGTCTATGGGGTTACGTTGATGGGCGAGGATTTAGTGGGTTTGCCGCGCCAAATCAAGCGCTTGGAACGCATTGTTTGTCACAGGCCCGAGGCCGGCGGCCACGCCACTATTTCCGTCCCAAGAAACGCACGAGCTCGGTCTTGCCTTTGCCCTTCAATGCGATTTGGCCGAGCGAGCGGCCCTGGCAGGTGCCATTGAGGAACGGCCACAGTGCGCCAGTAACGATCACGGCGCCGGGCTCGGCTTCGGCGGCGACGCGGGCCGCCACGTTCACGGTGTCGCCCCAGAGGTCGAACACGAAGCTCTTCTTGCCGAGAACGCCGGCCACGACGGGCCCCATGTGGACGCCGACGCGCACCTGCCACCCGGCCTTGTGCGCCTTGGCCGCTTCGACCATACCGAGACCGCACTCGGCGGCCGCCAGCGCCGGGTTCTCGACGTAGCGCAGAAGCCCCGCCGTGGCCATGAACGCGTCGCCGATCGTCTTGATCTTCTCGAGCCCATGCTGCTCGACAATGCCCTCGAACGCCTCCACCAGCTCTTCGAGGCCGCTCACCACGGCCTCGGGCGAATTGCGGTCGCAATACTCGGTGAAGCCGACGATGTCGCAGAACAGCACCGCGACCTCGTCGTGCCGGCGGGGCACCAGGCGCCCGCTCGATTTGAGCTCGCTCACCACCGAGCGCGGCAGCACGCTGTGCAGGAGATCGTTGACCCGCGCCTTCTCCGCCTGGATTTGGGTGAGGAAGCCCGCCTCCTGGTCGCGCAGGCGCTTCCGCTCGAGCGCGGCTTCGACCCGCGCGCGTAGAAGGTCGGGGTTGAAGGGCTTCTGCACGTAGTCTTCGGCGCCGAGCTTGATGCATTTCAGCACGGTCTCGATATCGTCGACGGCCGAGACCATGATCACCGGAATGGCACGCAGCGCCATGTCCGACTTAATCTGCTCGAGCGCCGTCATGCCGTCCATTTCGGGCATCTGCACATCGAGGAGGACGAGATCGAATGGCGCGGCGCGCATCGCCTCGAGCGCCGCGCGGCCATTGGCGGCGGACGCAATCTCGGCCTCAACGAAGCGCTTCAAGCGGCGATCGAGCGTGAAGACGTTATCTTCGATGTCGTCGACGACGAGGATGCGCGGCCGCGCGTTGGCCATCAGGGCGTCCTTGCCGCGGCAAAGCGCGCCATCTTTTCGAGGAGCCGCGCGAGGTCGACGGGCTTGGTCTCGAAATCGTCGCAGCCGGCTTCCAGCGCCTTCTCGCGCTCGCCGTTGAGCGCGTGCGCGGAGAGCGCGATGATCGGGATAGCGCCGGTTTCGGGCGCGGATTTGAGCTGGCGCGCCGCGTCCCAGCCCGAAAGCACCGGCAGGCTCAGGTCCATCAGGATGAGATCGGGCTTCTCGCGCCGCGCCGCCTCGACGCCTTTGGCGCCGTCCTCGGCCACGATCATGTCGTAGCCGTGCTTGGCGAGGCGCCGGCGCAGCATGTAGACGTTGTCCTCGTTGTCCTCGACGTAGAGAATTCTAGGCATTGTTGCCGGCCCCCTTGGCCGCGGCCTCTTGCGCGGAGGCGAGAACGCGCCGGATCTCGGCGGCAAGCTCTTCGCGGCTGTGAAGGGATTTGCGCAGCACTTTCTCGGCCTCGCCCGCGAGTCGCTTGCGCTCGCCGGCGGTGAGATCCTTGGCCGTCAGCACCACGATCGGAACGGCCGGCGCGCCCGGCTTGGCGCGCATCGCTTCGACGAATTGGAATCCGTCCATGCGCGGCATCATGAGATCGAGCAGAATGAGATCGGGCGGCTCGGCCTCGACCCGCGCCAGTGCCGCGAGCCCGTCCTCGGCCTCGTCGACGGCGCAACCCTCCTTGGCGAGGAGATCGCGCAGCAGCGCGCGCGTCGCCGCGTCGTCCTCGACGATGAGCACGCGGCCGCCGGCGCCGACGCGCCGGTGCCGCGCCAGGATCGCGCGCAGACGGTCGCGGTTGAACGGCTTGATCAGATAGTCGGCGGCCCCGAGCGCGAAGCCCTTGTCGGGCTCGTCGATGATCGAGAGCATCACGACCGGAATCCGGGCGAGCGCCGGATCGGCCTGGAGCTGCTCGAGCACCGCCCAGCCGTCGATGTGTGGCATCACGACATCGAGCGTGATCAGGCTCGGCTTCATCAGGCGCGCAAGGCGCAGGCCCTCGGCGCCGTCGACGGCAGTGATGGTGTCGAAGCCCTCGCGCGCGAGGAAGCGGCGCATCAGGTCGCGCGCGTCGGGATCGTCGTCGATCACGAGCACGGTTCGGCCCTGGGATTTGCCCGCGGCGCGCGCCTCGTCTGCGCCGGCCTTCGCGGCACCCTCGGCCGCGGCGCCGGGCGCATCGGGCAGCCAGACCCTGAAGGTCGAGCCTTTGCCCGGCGCGCTCTCTACGCCGATGCTGCCGCCCATCATCTCGACGAGGCGCTTGCTGATCGCAAGGCCGAGGCCGGTGCCGCCGTATTTGCGCGTGGTCGAGGAATCGGCCTGCGTGAACTCGGCGAAGAGCTTGGCCAGTTGCTCCGGCGTCATGCCGATGCCAGTGTCGGCGACCGCGATGGCGACCCCGACGCTGCCGTTGCGCGGTACGCGCGAGATCGAGAGCGTGACCGTGCCCTGCTCGGTGAATTTGCACGCGTTGCTGAGCAGGTTCAGCAGCACCTGGCGCAGGCGCATCTGGTCGGCGCGGATCGCGCCGATACCGCTCGCGCATTCGAGCACGAGCTTGTTCTTGTTCTTCTCGGCCAGCGGCTGCGCGGTGACGACGAGATCGCGCGCGAGCGTGCCGAGCTCGACCGCGTCCTCGTGCAGATCGATCTTGCCCGCCTCGATCTTGGAGAGGTCGAGCACGTCGTTGATGAGCCCCAAGAGATGCTTGCCGGCGCGCTGCACGCGGTCGAGCGGCTCGGCGAATTCGGCGTGCTCGGGCGCATCCGCCTCCTCGCGCAGCATCTCGGTCAAGCCGATGATCGCGTTGAGCGGCGTGCGGAGCTCGTGGCTCATGTTCGCGAGGAACTGCGACTTGTGCTGGCTCGCCGCCTGGAGCTGGCGCCCCTTCTCCTCGATCTCGCGGAAGAGGCGCGCGTTCTGGATCGCGAGCGCGGATTGCGTGGCGAAGGTCTGCAGCAGGTCGACCGTTTCCTGGGCAAACGATCCCTTGCGCTTCCTTCGCACGATCAATGCGCCGATCACGCGGTCCTGATGCAACAGCGGCACGGCCAGGACCGCCTGCACCCCCTCTGCGCGCAGCGCTTCGTAGAGCGCGTGGCCCCCTTCCTGGTTCATGTCGGCAACCTGCACCGCCTTCCGCTGCTGGGCGCAGCGGCCGACGATGGTATCGCCGAGGCGCGGCCGGTGCCGGCGCACGGCGGCCAACAGCTCGGCGCTCATGCCGTGGCCGGCCGAAAGCTCGAAATCGCCGCGCGCCTCGTCGTAGACATAAATGGCACCGCCGCCGGTATCCGACAGCTCGCAGGCGTTGACGAGGATCGTCTGCAGCACGGTTTCGAGATCGAGCGATGAGCTGACCGTCTGGCCGACCTTGCCCAGCGCGCGCAGCTCGGCGACCGAACGGCCCAACTCGCGCGTACGCGCCTGGAGCTCGTTGAGCAGGCGCGCATTCTCGATCGCGATCACCGCCTGATTCGCGAAACTGGTAACCAACGCGATCTGCTTTTCGCTGAACGGCCGGGCTTCCGGGCGCGCAATTCCGAACGCGCCGACGAGCTCGTCCTCCTTCAGCATCGGGACGACGAGTAAGGTCCGGATGCCGCCGAGTTCGACGCCGGCTACCGCAACGGAATCTCCAGCGAGAAAGGCTTCGTCCTTTCTATAGTCGGCGATGTGGACGGTTTGATGTGTTTTGGCGAGGCGGCGGAGTGGGCTTAGCGGCCCGGGCCGAGCGGCTCCGCTC
>JBKOUH010000353.1:0-5354 GCA_046723285.1 Pseudomonadota bacterium | reverse complement strand
CCGGAGCGATGTCGCTCGAGAGCGTCACGAAAATCTCGGGGTGGACGCGGCGCAGGATATCGCGCACGCGCCGCTCGTGCGCGGGATTGTAGACCGACCAGAGAAACGACACGGCGATCGCCGACGCCTTCTTCTGCTCGACGAGATAGCGCAGCGCCTTTTCCGTCGCGGCATCGTCGATGTCGCGCACCACGGCGCCCTTGTAGTCGATCCGCTCGGGAACGCCGCAGATCCGTTCATCGGGCACCAGCGGCGCGGCGCGCTCGGTGGCCACCGGATGCTTGATTTCGTCTTCCGGCAGTCCCGCCCAGCGCCCATAGGCGCCGCGCGTCACCGACAGCGTGTCTTCGAAGCCGGCGGTGGTGACGAGCCCCGTCACCGCGCCGTCGCGCGTCAGCACCGTGTTGTCGACCACGGTCGAGCCGTGCACGAAAATGCGCGTTTCGGCGAAGAGCTGCTCGAGTCCGATGCCCATGCCCTCGACGCAGTTGCGCACCGAGGCGATCACGCCGTCGCCGAAATTGGGCGGGGTCGAGAGCGCCTTGCCGATGTGCACGGGCTCGCCCTCGGCGAACACGATGGTGTCGGTGCAGGTGCCGCCGACGTCGGTGGCGACGATGTAGCGGCGTGTCTTGGCGGCGGACATCGCGTTCAGCGTCCCCGGCCAATCGCCGCATCGCCGCGGACGAACTCGCCGCGGCTGTCCTTGACCCACAGCACACGGGCCGCGCGCCGGCCGCGGTTGGCGACGATCCGCGGCGGCTGATCGGCGATATGGATGGAATCGCCGGCGGACAAGGCGTGCGCCGCGCCGTCCTTCATCGTGAGGTGCACGTTCCCCTCGAGCACGAAAGCGAAATGCGGCCCCGTCTCCGACTTTCGCGACGCCACCATGTCGGTGCCGGCCGGCAGCGCCAGCATGCGGCCGCGGATATTGGGCTCGTAGATGTCGCTGAGCGAGCGCTGCACCGCGGCCACGCGCTGCCGCGCGCTCGGCGCGCGCGAGACATGCACGGTCTTGTTGGCGCGCTGGATCAGCTGCACGAACTCGTCGATCGGCATGCCGAGCACGTCGGTGATCGCGACCATGGTCAAGAGGCCGGGATTGGCGTGCCCAAGCTCGATATTGCGGATCGCGGTGACGCTGACGCCGCTCTGCCGGGCCAAATCGTTCAGCGATAGGCCGCGGCGCTCGCGCAACAGCCGGATCTGCCGCCCCAAAATGCGCAATTCGGCGCGGGCAAATGCACGGTTGCTCTTCATGGGAGCGGGCCGGCGGTTGGGCGGTGTCTCGCGCTATCGCCCGGAGGCATCGCATTGCTCTTCATGGTGGCGGATCGCCTTTGCCCGCTCTTGCGCCGCCCGCAATGGCGGCGATTGGGGCCGATGCGGCGGCATCTTTTGGAGTCCGCCGCGGCGTGTCAAGAAGTGTTTCTTCGATACTGCGATTGAAACAGCGCCGTGCGGCCGCGGCGCGGCGAACGCGCCGGCGTGACGCCGGCATCGCGCAACGGCGGAATGCGGGGACGATCGCGGGCGGCCGCGCGCAAACGGCCAGCGCGCGATTCGCATTGGCGAGCGCAGCGCCGGCGACATAGCATCCGTGAGGGGCCGCGTACCCGGCCCGAGGGAGATCCGCATGGGCGCGAAACGTCCGACACAGCAAGAGATCAAGGCCGCCGCCGACCGCGTGGGGCTCACGCTCGACCCCGCCGACGTCGCCGAATTCACGACGATCATCGGCGACACGATCGATCAATATTTTCGCGTGCTCGATCGCGTTCCCGAGCGCATGCCGCCGGTGAAGTTCCCGCGCGGCGCTTGGCGCGCGCCCGAGCCCGCCGAAGACAAGTACAGCGCCTGGTACGTGCTCTGCCGCGTCGAGGGCGCCGCCAACGGCAAGCTCAAGGGCAAGACCGTCGCGATCAAGGACAATATCTGCGTCGCCGGCGTGCCGCTGATGAACGGCGCCTCCACCTTGCAGGGCTATGTGCCGGATATCGACGCGACCGTCGTCACGCGCACGCTCGAGGCCGGCGGCACGATCCTCGGCAAGGCGAATTGCGAGTATTTCTGCTACTCGGGCAGCAGCCACACCAACGCGATCGCGACGACGCGCAATCCGCACAATCCGGAATATACGACCGGCGGCTCGTCATCGGGCTGCGGCGCGCTGGTGGCCGCGGGCCTTGTCGATCTCGCGATCGGCGGCGACCAAGGCGGCTCGATCCGGCTGCCGTCGGCGTTCTGCGGCATCTACGGGATGAAGGCAACGTGGGGCCTCGTGCCCTACACCGGCGGATTCCCGGTCGAACACACGCTCGATCATTTGGGCCCGATGACCAACAACACCGCCGACAACGCGCTCTACCTCGAAGTGCTGGCCGGCGCCGACGGGCTCGATCCTCGCCAATACGCGCCGCGCCCGGCCGAGTACACCAAGGCGCTCGGGCAGGGCGTCAAGGGCATGCGCATCGGTGTGGTGAAGGAGGGCTTCGGCCACGATGTGAGCGAGCCGCGGGTCGACGCGGCGGTGCAGGAGGCCGTCAAGCGCCTCGCGAAGCTCGGCGCGATCGTGGAAGATGTCTCGATCCCCATGCACCGGCTGGGCATCGCGATCTGGGCCGGCATCGCCATCGAAGGCATCTACGAGCACGTGTTCCATGAGAACGGGCTCGGCAAGGGCTGGAAGGGCCTTTACGCGACGAGCATGCTCGAGGCCCATTCGGCCTGGCGCGGCCGCGCCAACATGTTCTCGGAGATCCTGAAGCTCGGCGTGTTGGCCGGCGAACACCTGCACGCGGCCTATCGCGGCCGCTACTACGCCAAAGCGCAAAATCTGAGCATGCAGCTGCGCGATGCCTACGATCAGGCGCTCGCGCGCTACGATCTCTTGCTGATGCCGACCACGCCGCTGGCGGGCGTCAAGCTGCCGCCGCCCAACGGAACGCGCGCCGAGCAGATGACGCCGGGCTTCGTCCCCATCGTGAACACGACGGCCTTCGACTGCACCGGCCACCCGGCCATGAGCATTCCCTGCGCCTTGCGGGACGGGTTGCCCATCGGCATGATGCTCGTCGCCAAGCACTGGGATGAGAGCACGATCTATCGCGCCGCCGATGCCTTCGAGCGGTCGGGTGATTGGCACGGATTTTGATCGCAAAGAATCGCGCGACCGCCGCGAACGAAGCGGCCGGGCGCGGTTCGGCACGCACATGCCTTGAGGAGGGAGAACCGAACATGTCGAAATCACACTCGATAACAAGACGCAGCTTCGTCGGCACGGCCGCTGCGGGTGCAACGGCTCTGGCGCTGCCCGGGACGGTGCTGGCCCAGGCCAAGGACAGCCTGGTGATGGGTTGGCCGGTCGATCCGCCGACCTGGGATCCGGTGGTGCGCACCAATCCGGGCATCCAGTCGATCTACAAGATGATCTTCGATCAGCCGCTGACCCAGGCGCCCGATCTCAAGGTCGTCGCGGCCGTGGTCAAGGCGTGGAAGCTCTCCGACGACGGCAAGCGCGTCGATCTCGAGCTGCGCGACGACGTCGTCTGGCACGACGGCGAGAAGCTGACCACCGCCGACGTCCGGTACACCTATCTCGAGCGCAAGCAGAAGGGCGAAAAGCTCGACATCGCCACGGTCTGGCGCAACCTCACCGACGTCCAGGTGGAATCGCCCACGAAGTGCGCGTTCATCCTCTCCGCGCCGATGCCGACCGCGATCCCGTGGATGGCGTTCCTCGCCAATTTCATCGTGCCCAAGCACTATGTCGAGAAGGTGGGTCCGGAGAAGTTCGGCGAGCAGCCGATCGGCAGCGGCCCCTACAAGCTCGTCTCCTACGAGCGCAATTCGCGCATCGTGCTCGAGGCGTTTGACAAGTATTGGGGGCCGAAGCCCTCGATCAAGAAGATCACCATCCTGATCATGAAAGACGTCTCGGCACGCGTGGCCGCGATCCAGTCGGGCCAGGCGGATTGGGTGCCCGAGATTCCGATCCGCGACGTCGCGCGCCTCGCGGCGATGAAGGGCTTCAAGGCCGAGGCGCAGCCGATCACGCGCATCATCCTGCTGCAGATCCGCAGCGATCAGGCCTTCGCCGACAAGAACGTCCGCCTCGCCGCGCACCATGCGATCGACAAGGCGGCGCTCTCGCGCGCGATGTTCGCCGGCAAGGCGGTGCCGCTCTCGGTGATCACGGTGCCGGGAACGCCGAGCTACGATCCGTCGTTCAAGTTCGCCTACGATCAGAAACTCGCGAAGGAGCTGCTCGCCAAGTCCGGCTTCAGCCCGCAGAAGCCGATCACGATCGGCATGGCGACGACGAACGGCTACTTCCCCGGCGATTACGACATGGCGCGCGCAATCGCCCAGATGTGGAAGGCGGTAGGCATCGAGGCCAAGATCGAGGTCATCGAGCAGACCAAGTACTTCGAGCTCAATCGCGCCAACAAGCTGCCCGAAGCGACGCTCTACACCTGGGACAATGCGACCGGCGACCCCGAGATGTTCGCCGGCTACTTGCTGCACCCGAAGCTGCCGTTCTCGTCGTGGAAGGACATGGGCGTCGGCGAGCGCATCATGAAGCTGTTCGGCACCGTCAATTACGACGAGCGGATCGCCGGCTATAAGGACATCGAGAAATACGCGGTCAACGAGGGCGCGGCGATGCCGCTGCTGCAGACGGTCTTGACCAGGGCCTACAAGTCCGACCTCAAGATCGTCGAATACGCCAACGGCTGGTCGCTTCCGCAGACCTGGTCGTGGACCTGATCGCAGGGCGGGGCGGCCGGCACGCCGGCCGCCCGCTTCGCGTCCCGGCCTATGAGAAGCGCGTGAGGCAATGAACGGCGGCATCTTCGGCGTCATCGCCAAGCGCATCATCGTCGCCCTGCCGATCGTCCTGCTCGCTTCGATCCTCGTCTTCGTCGTATTGCGGCTGCTGCCGGCCGATCCGGTGGCCATGTCGGTGCCGCCCAATGCGACCCGCGACGAGGTCGAGGCCTTGCGCCGCGCGCTCGGCCTTCACCTCCCGATCCACGAGCAATATTGGATCTGGCTGACGAAGATCGCGACCGGCACGCTCGGCAATTCGATCACCTACGCGCAGCCGGTCTTCCGCCTGATCGGCCAATCGCTGCCGGCCACGATCGAGCTGGTGGTCGTCGCCGCCGTCTTCGCGACGGTCATCGGCCTCGCCGGCGGCCTCGTCATGCATCGCCTCCAGGGCCGCGCCGGCGAGCAGGCGGCCGACGTGGCCAGCACGCTGATCATGTCGGTGCCCGAATTCCTGTGGGCGATCTTCTTCATCCTGCTCTTCGGCGTGGCACTCAACTGGCTGCCGTTCTCCGGAC
>JBKOUH010000385.1:0-5367 GCA_046723285.1 Pseudomonadota bacterium | reverse complement strand
CCGCGCTGGCCGGTCAACGGCAAATCGCTCGACCATGGCGCCACCGGGCACGCACACGCCGAGCCCTTCGTGACGCTGAAACGCGGCGCGACCGCGCTATTCGAGCTCAAGAACGACACGGTGTTCGATCACCCGATCCATCTGCACGGCCACACGTTCCGCATCCTCTCGCGCAACGGAAAGGCGCTGGCGGCGCCGCTGCTCTCCGACACGATCCTGATGAGCCAGCAGGAGAGCGCCGAGATCGCGTTCGTGGCCGACAATCCCGGCAACTGGATGCTCCACTGCCACATCCTCGAGCACCAGGAATCCGGCATGGGCGCCGTGTTCCGCGTGGCCGCGTAGCACGAGCGTCTTTGCCCGCGCGGGCGTGCGTGGCAGAGTGCGGCCAGCAAGGGGGAACACCATGGTTAATCTGCCGGCTCTCCGCCGCGGCGCCGCTGCGGCCGTCATCGCCCTGTCGCTCGCGGCGTCGCCCGCCTTGGCGCAAAGCGGCGCGCCGACGCCGGACAAGGATCCGCTGGTCACCCTCAACGACACGTTTCGCGCCGCCTATCGCGATCTGCGCAAATGGCGCACCGACCGGATCGATCCGGTCATCATCGTCCAGTTCGACGACCTGCACCTGATTCGCGCCGGCAAGACCACGACGACGACCTTCACGCCGCCGATCTATCACCAATACAAGGCCATCGCGCATATTCCGCTGGCGCTCTACGTGAAGCTCGCGCGCTATCCGGAGCGCCCGTTCGACAAGGAAATGCTCGAGTGGCTCACCGCCTACATGAAGCAGGTGCAGGCGGCGGGCGCGAGCCTCGACCGCCGCCCCGGCTGGACGCCCGAGCAGCTCCGCATCCACAAGAAGATCGTCGCCGATTCGCTGAAGTTCATGGAGACCATCGGCGCGGCCGAGCAGTTCCACGACAACCAGCTCAACGCCTACACGCGCGCAATGCGCCCGCTGGTACTTGCCAGCGCCGACGCCGCCGCGCGCGCGCAGCTCGACGGGCTGCATGCAGCGGTTAATAAGGTCCGCGCCGAACTCGGCCCGCATTGGAGCCACGTCGACGTCGTCGTGCTCGGCCCGAAGCAGCCGCGGCCGGGCAACGTGCAATACGAATATTTCGCCCGCGCGATGGGCCGCGGCGCCGTCGGCAAGCGGCTTTGGTATGCCGAAGGCATCTTCGACAAGGACGGCGGCATGAACCTGCTCGGCACGATCCTCAACGACCGCGCCGCGAGCCTCGCCTTCTTCGACGATCCCGTCCGCCTCGAGCGCGATCTCTTGGCCGACGCCGCGCAGCGCCACCTCAATCGCCTGTTCCCGCGGCGCTGACGCTCGGCAAATGCCGAGCTTCGAGCCAAATCACGCAAGGCGTGAATTGGCTGTAAGCAACGCCCTTGCGTTGCGGCGCTTTCGCGGGGAAGACAAGTTTGTCCGGCGGCGGCGGAGGCGTCGAAATGCGGGATGCTCGGCAGAGGTTCGGCGCGCCACGTTGAAGCACGCGCTCGCCTTACTTTTTTTCGTTGCCGCCCTCTCCGCCTGCGGTCCGGATTGGCGCGAGTATCGCTCGGAGGCCGGGAACTACGCGGTCCAACTGCCCGGCACGCGGACGATGGAGCGCGACGAGCAGGGCCGCGCTGGCGTCGTCCACATCATCCACGTCGAAGTCGACACGACGACGGCCTATGGCGTGTCCTGGTTCGAGATCGCGACGCCGGTGAAGCCGGTGGCCCAAATGCTGCAGGACATCCAGGCGGATGTGCTGCGCGACTTAAAGGCCACGCTCGGGCAAGCCGGCGAGATCCAGCTCGGGCCGGGACCCGGCGAAGGCGCGCCCAGCCGCGCCTTCACCGCGCACACCGCGAATGGGCTCGACGTCGCGATTCAGCTCTACGCCGTCGGCGGCGGCCCGATGCGCATCTACCAGCTCGTGGCCGCCGTGCCCGACGCAAAGCGCGCCGAAGCCGACCTCGCGAAATTCTTCGCCTCGTTCAAGCTGCTGAAATGAGCGGCGAAACGGCCGCCGCTTGACAAGCGCGCGCGGCGCCTCTGTTATGGAATTGCCTTTCCGGTAGCGGAACGCACGCCGTTGGCGTGACTACGCTTCAAAAGGGAACACGGTGCGGAGCTATTGCTCCTAGTCCGTGGCTGCCCCCGCAACTGTAAGCGGCGAGCGGTTGCCCACAAATGTCACTGACGCGCGTCGAAGGTATCGGCGAGCTTCGGGAAGACGGGCACACCGCGTAGGACCCGCGAGCCAGGAGACCTGCCGAAGAGGAGACGTCACCCATCTGACGGGCGGGGTGGCCCGGCAGGCGGAACGGATCTCCGTTGCGGTGACGAGTTTCCATCGTCACCCTTTTATGGAGGTCCCCTCGCATGCGTTCCCCGTCTGCTTTCGTCCGCCGCACGCTGGCCACCGGCGCGAGTCTGCTCGCGTTTTCCGCGGCGGCCTCGGCGCAGGATTCGCTGTTGCCCGAAACCGTCGTGAGCGCGTCTCGAGAGCCCTTGCCGGGCGCGCGCGTCGGCAGCGCCGCCTCGGTCGTCACGCGCGACGATCTCGAGACGCGCCAGTCGCCGACCGCCGTCGATATCTTGCGCGAAGTACCCGGCATCGCCGTCGGCCGCACCGGGAGCTTCGGCGGCCAGGTCGACGTGCGCATCCGCGGCGCCGAGAGCAATCACACGCTGGTGCTCATCGACGGCATCAAGGTCAACGACCCGTCGCTGGGGCAATCGTTCGATTTCTCGCAGCTTCCGGCCGCCGACATCGAGCGCATCGAAGTCCTGCGCGGCCCGCAAAGCTCGCTCTACGGCAGCGAGTCGATCGGCGGCGTGATCAACATCATCACCAAGAGCGGGCGCAAGGGAATCGAAGGCAGCTCCTTCGTCGAAAGCGGCTCGTTCCGCACGCTCGCCGGCGGCGCGGGGCTCCGCTTCGGCACCGAGATGCTGAAGGCCGCGCTCAACTGGAATCATTTGCAGACCGCGGGCATCTCCTCGGCCGACCGGAGGAACGGCAACGGCGAGAGCGATCCGTTCCGCATCAACGTCTTCAGCGGCAAGGCGACGTTCACGCCCTCGGAATATGTCGAGTTCTCGTTCGCCGGCCGCTCGTCGAAGAGCCTCGGCCATTTCGACACGTTCCAGGACGGCTTCACAATCCCCTGCCTGCCGAGCGGCGTCTGCATCGCCGTCGACGACCGCTCCTTCTACGTGTTCGAGCAGCATTTCGGCCGCGCAGACGGCACCGTGAAGCTCTGGGGCGGGCGGCTCACGAACCGCACCGGCGTCACCTATGGCTGGACCCAGAACGACGCCCACGGCGACATCTTTCCGGGCGTCTTCATCAACAAATCGCGGCGGCGGAAGATCGACAACCAGACGAGCTTGCGCCTCGACACGCCCGACCTCGCGCGCGCCGAGCACCGCTTCACGTTCCTATTCGAGCACGAGCGGCAATCGGCGCTTTCGGAATCGAGCTTCGGTTTCTTCGAGAAGGCGATCACGAGCCGGAGTTATGTCGGCGAATACGCGGTCGGGCTCTGGGAGCGGCTCTTCCTCACCGGCTCGCTGCGCTGGGACGACAACGATTTCTTCCAGGACCGCACGACCTATCGCACCACCGGCGCCTATCTCGTGAAGGAATGGGGCGCGCGCCTGCACGCCAGCGCCGGCACCGGTATCAAGAATCCCGATCTCTTCCAGCTGTTCGGCCGCTTTCCCGGGTTCACGCCGAACCCGAATCTGAAATCCGAGCAGTCGTTCGGCTGGGACGTCGGCATCGAGAAGAATTTCTGGGACAGGCGCGCGACGATCGACGTGACCTACTTCAAGAGCCGCCTGACCGACCGCATCGTGGTGACTCAGGCGACCGCGAGCAACGACATCGGCGTCACGCACATCCAGGGCATCGAAGTGGCGGCCAAGGTGCGGCCGATGAAGGGCCTCGAGCTCGGCGGCGCGTACACCTTCACCGATGCCGAGGATCCGCAAGGCAACCAGCCGGTGCGGCGGGCCAAGCACATCGGCAGCGTGTTCGCGACCTACCGCTTCCTCGACGGCAAGGCGCGCATTCACGTCAACGCGCGCTTCAACGGCCCGCAGCGCGACACGGTGTTCTTCTCAGATTTCAGCACCGGCGCCGTGAACCTCCACGGCTTCGTGCTGCTGAACGTCGCGGCCTCGTATAAGCTGCACGACAATGTCGCGATCTACGGCCGCATCGACAACGTGCTGAACCAGAAGTACCAGGAAGTGTTCAGCTTCGGGACCCCCGGCATCGCCGCGTTCGCCGGCGTGCGCGTGCGCTTCGCGGCGCTGCAATGAGGGGTCATTCTGCTTGCGTCCGTCCTTCGAGGCCCGCGCCAAGAGGCGCGGGCACCACAGGACGAGGCTGAGTTGTTCAAACAGCAAAAGCCTCATCCTGAGGCGGCCGTCGTTCTTGCGGCGGCGCTCGAAGGATGGCCGCGAGCACGATGGCGCCACTGTCTCCAGGCAACGTTGGCCCGCGCGGGTATCGTACTGACCCTCACGCTGCCGATTTCGCCGGCGCTCGCCGAGACCCCGGCCGAGCCGCAGCGAATCGTGTCGCTCAATGTCTGCGTCGATCAGCTTCTGCTGCTGCTGGTCGAGCACAAGCGCATCGCGGCGCTGACGCAATTCGCGACCGACCCCGACTGGTCGAACATGCCGCGCCAGGCGCAGGGCTTTCCGACCACGCATGGCCGCGCAGAGGAGGTGCTGCCGCTGAGGCCCGATCTCGTCATCGGCGGCGAGTATTCGGCGCCCGACACGATCGCGCTGCTGCGCAAGGTCGGCCAGCGCGTCGAGGTGATGCGGCTTGCCAACTCGATCGACGGCGTGCGCGCCGGCATGCGCTGGGTAGGCGCTCTCGTCGGCGAGCGCGCGAAGGCGGAGGCGATGGTGGCGGAGCTCGACCGCCGGCTCGCCGCGGTCGCGGCCGCGATACCGCCCGGGCCGCGGCCCCTCCTCGCCTTCTACAACACCAGCGGCTACACGGCGGAGCCCGGCACGCTCGCCGACGACGTGATCCGCGCGGCCGGCTTCGAAAACCTCGCCGCCCGTTTCCATCTCCGCATCGGCGGGCGGCTCAATCTCGAGCGCGTGGCGCTGCAGCCGATCGACGCCCTCATCGCGATCGCGACCGAGGAAACCTCGCCCTCGCGCGCGGTCGAGACCGTGCAGCACCCGGCGCTGGCGCGGCTCGCGGCGAAGAAACCCTTCGCCGCCATTCCCGGCCGGCTCTGGACCTGCGAGACGCCCTACGTCGCCGAAGCCGCGGAGCGGCTGGCGCGCCTGCGCGCCGAAGTCGAGCGGCGGCGATGAGGCACGGCGCCGCG
>JBKOUH010000063.1:0-8055 GCA_046723285.1 Pseudomonadota bacterium | reverse complement strand
CCACCGGCCCCGAACTGATGCCGATGCGGATCGAGAGCGCGCGGCCCGAGGATTCGGCGATCGCCGCGACCGCCGCACGCATGTCGAGCGCCAGGCGCGCGATCGCCTCGGCGTGGCCCGCGCGCGGCTCGGGCACGCCGCTCACCACCATGTAGGCGTCGCCCGTGGTCTTGATCTTCTCGAGACCGTAGCGCTCGACGAGCTGGTCGAACGCGCTGAAAAGGTCGTTCAGGAAGAGGACGAGCTTCATCGGCTGCGTGTCGGCGGCGCGCGCGGTGAAGCCCGCCATGTCGGCGAAGAGGATCGAGGCATCGTCGTAGCTGTCGGCGATGACCGTCTCGCGCCCCTGCTTCAGGCGCGAAGCGATGGCGGGCGGAAGGATGTTCGCGAGCAGCGTCTCGGAGCGCGCATATTCGCGCTCGAGCGCGGCTTCGGCGCGCGCGATCTGGCGGAACGCGTAGAAGACGACGCCGAACAGGATCGCGACGGTGACGCCGGCGGAGACGACGAAATTCGCGATCAGCGTCGCCGGCGGCACGAGATCGGTGCGGAACGGCAGTTGGAGCTGCGCGATCACGAACATGGCGGCGCCGACCGCCACGACCACGGCCGGCAGGATCACGCGCTCGACGCCGAGGAACAGCACCGTGAGGGCCGCGGCCGCGATGTAATAGAGGTGAATGCCCGAGCCGGTGCCCAGCGCCGACGTCAGCGCGAAGTTCGAGATATAGACGCTGCCGGCCAACACCAACGCACCGGCGCTGGAGCTATAGCGGTGCAGCAGCGGCACCGCCGCCCAGACGATGGCGTCGATCACGTTGATCGCGACCAGGATCTCGAGCCGCTCGAAATCGTCGATCGCCTGGAACAGCGCGAACGCCGCGGCCACCGGCGAGGCGATCCACGCCGTGATATTGAGCGCGCGCAGACGGCGCGCGACTTTTTCCGGGTAGCGCTCGGTTCCGAACGCAATGGGGGGCCAATAACGCAAGTCGGCTCGGGAAAACGTTGATCCTGTCGGGCGCGCATTCTACCGCATTCGGCGGCCCGCAGCGCGCGGCCGGCGGCTCAGCGGTCAGCGGTCGTCGCGGTCCTTGTCGTCGGCGTCGTCGTCGCCGCCCTTGTCGTCGCCGATGATATTGTCGGCCAGCTCGCGCAGGAAGTCGGCGAGCTCCTCGGGATCGGCGAGATCCGCGGATTGGTTGACCGCCGCCTCGATCATCGCGACCGGGAGATAGTCGGCGAGATCGCCGCTGGACTTGATCGCGGTCTCGAGATGCTTCTCGGCAAGCGAAAGGGCCTTGTCGTAGGACTTGTCCTCGCGCAGATCGATGAGATCGGCCATGGGTCGCTTCCGTATCGAACCGGTTGCTTTCCATCCGGGGAGCAACGAACGATAACCGCGGGCGGCGGCGCTGGCGAACGGTTTTTTTGCTTAGCGGCCCGTGCGCGCGATGAGGGTCTTGAGGGTCCGTTTCAAGGCCGCCGCCTCGCGCGGGGCATAGCCGGCGAGCACGCGCGCCTCGTGCTCGCGGGCGAGCGGGATGAGCTCGGCGGCGAGGCGCTGGCCCTTCTCTGTCAGGCGCACCGAGACGCGGCGGCGGTCGGCGGCGTCCGCGAGCCGGACGATGAGCCCTTCCGCCGCCATGCGGTCGAGGACCTTGGTGAGCGTAGGCTGCTGCGACAGCGCGCGTTCGGCCAGCATGCTGACGGAGGCGGCTCCGCTCGCGAGCTGGCCCAGCACGCGCCATTCGAGCACAGATATTCCACGTGCCTTGACTACCGCGTGGAATTGCGCGCTGGCCCCGGCGCTGGCGCGGGCGAGGAGATAAAGGAGATAATCCTCGACGAAGTCGGGCTGGCCTTCGATCGAGGCGGCGGGACGCGCGCGGGCGGGGCTGGCCATCGGCCTCTCGCAGATTTACATGAAAAATCATAATATGACTTTTGATGTAAAACAAGCCGTGCTAGAAACCCGGTGTCGAACGAGGAAGCCGCCATGCTGCAGGAACGCATCGAGGGCAAGTGGATCGACGCCTTTGCCCGCGTCTTCGGCCTTTGCGACATCAAAGCCGGCGATCCGGTCGCGATCTTCTCCGAGACGCAATCGCGCCCCGTCAACGTGCACCTGACCGAGCTGGCGCTGCTGAGGCTCGGCGCCAAGCCCTTCCACGTCGTCGTGCCGAGCCCGGCGCAGACCGTGTCGGTGCCGATCCGCTCGACCGGCGCCACCAACACGATCGGCGGCGTAAAGCCCATCATCCAGGCGCTCGGCGGCAGCGTCTTGTTCGCCGATCTCACCGTCGAAGGCATGATGCACGCGCCCGAGCTTCCCGAAATCCTCAAGATGGGCGCGCGCGGCCTCTACATCTCGAACGAACATCCGGATGCGCTCGAGCGGCTAACACCCGACGCCGGACTCGAAGAGCGCGTCAAGGTCGGCATGAAGATGCTGCGCGGCGCCAAGCAGATGCGCGTCACCTCGCCGGCCGGCACGGATCTCACGGTCATGCTCGAGAGAGCGGTCGTGGGCGGCGTCTGGGGTTTCACGAAGCGCCCGGGCACGTTCACGCATTGGCCGGGCGGGCTCTGCCTCTGCTTCCCCGCGAAGAACACCGCCAATGGGCGCCTCGTCATGGCCCCGGGCGACGCAAACCTCACCTTCAAGCGCTATCTCGAAACGCCGCTGACGCTCACGGTCGAGAATGATTATGTGACGAAGGTCGAGGGCAGCGGCCTCGATGCGGAACTCTTCCGCAGCTACATCGCGGCGTGGGGCGACCGCGAGGCCTACGCCGTAAGCCATGTGGGCTGGGGCATGAATCCCGCCGCGCGCTGGGACAGCCTCCCCTTCTACGACAAGCGCGACTTCAACGGCATCGAGCTGCGCGCCTTCGCCGGCAATTTCCTTTATTCGACCGGCGCGAACGAAACCGCCGGCCGCCACACGCTCGGCCATTTCGACCTGCCGATGCGCAATTGCACGGTGACGCTCGACAACCAGACCGTCGTCAAGGACGGCGTACTGCAGGCCCCGCTCGCATGAGCGGCCCGCTCGCCTGACGCCGATGTCGCGCCGCGTCCCGACACCGGCCTATGCGGCCGCGGGGGTTGGCCCGAAGACCGTGCTGTTCCTGCACGGGATCGGCGGCAACCGCGACTCGTTCGCCGAGGATCTGCCGCGGCTCGCCGGCGCGTGGCGCGCTCTGGCGTGGGACATGCCGGGCTACGGCGCCTCGCCGCCGATCGCGCCGCTCACCTTCGAGGCGCTGGCGCAAGCGGTGATCGCCGTTCTCGAGGCCGAGCGGGCGGGAAAAGCAGTGCTCGTCGGCCATTCGCTCGGCGGCATGATCGCTCAGGAAACCGCGGCACGGTTCCCGCAGCGCGTTTCTGGCCTCGTGCTGTTTGCGACCAGCGCGGCTTTCGGCGGAAAGGACGACAAATTCAAAAACGAGTTCCTCGCGCAGCGCCTGGCGCCGCTCGACGCAGGCAAGAGCATGCCGGAGATCGCCGAGGAACTTACGAAGGGGCTATTCGGGCCCAATCCGCCCCAGACGGTACGCCGCCGCGCCATCTCCAGCATGGCCGCGATTCCGGCCGAGGCTTATCGCGCCGCGCTTCGCTGCATCGTCACATTCAATCGCATCGACGACCTCGCGCGCATCGCGTGCCCCACGCTCGTGCTGGCCGCGGAGCACGACACGCTCGCGCAACCGAGGACGATGGAGCGCATGGCCACGCGCATTCCCGGCGCCGTGTATCGCTGCATCCCTGGCGCGGGCCATCTCGCCAATTTCGAGCAACCGGCTTCGTTCGCGGCCGTCCTCGACGCATTCCTCGCCTCGCTCGCCTGATCGGAGAATTGCCGATGCCCGCCGTCGCCGACATGTTCTCGCCGTTCTCCGCCTCGCAGCGCCGCTTCGTCGACGCGGTGCGGGCGCTTGGTCCCGAATTCCAGCAACGCGGCTTCGCCTATGACGACGAGGGCCGCTTTCCGGTCGAGAACTACGCCGACCTGAAGCGCACCAAGCTGCATGCGATGAACGTGCCGTCGCGCTACGGCGGCTTGGGCGGCAGCTATACCGACTACGCGGTGTTCAGCGCCGAGCTCGCGCGCTGGTGCGGCGCCACGGCGCTCACCTTCAACATGCACGCGGCGACTGTGATGTGGTCGAGCGTCATCGTCGACGACTTCGACCTGCCCGCCGATGCCAAGAAGAAGCACGAGACGCGCCGCGCCGCAATGTACGACAAGATCGTGAACGACGGCGCCATCTTCGCGCAGCCGTTCTCCGAGCCCAACAGCGCGGCCGCGGCCGGCAAGGCGCCGTTCGGCACCGCCGCCAAGCGCGTCGACGGCGGCTACCTCGTCAACGGCATGAAGCATTTCGCTTCGCTCTCGGGCTATGCCGACTACTACGCTGTGGTCTGCACCGAGGAAGACAAGGACGGCCTGCACGACGTGAAGAACACGATGCTGCTCGCTGTCCCCGCCAAGACCAACGGCGTCAGGCTCTTCGGCGGCTGGGACGTGCTCGGCATGCGCGCCACCGATTCGCGCTCGCTCGATTTCAAGGACGTGTTCGTGCCCGAGGACAATCTCCTGATGCCGCCGGGCATCTATTATCAGGCGGCGACGCGCTGGCCGCACATGTTCGTGTCGCTGACACCCTCTTATCTCGGCATCTCGCAGGCGGCGTTCGATTTCACGGTCGCGTATCTGCGCGGCGAGGTGGAGGGCGCGCCGCCGGCCGGCGCTCCGCGTCACAGCCCGGCCAAGCAGTTGGCCATCGCGGAAATGCGCATCAAGCTCGAGCAGGCCAAGGCTCTCTGGTGGCGGGTCATGCACGAGGCGCGGCTCAATCCGCCGAAGGAAGACCGCCTGCGCGCCTACGCCGTGCAATACACGGTGATGGAATACGCGAACGACATCTGCCGGCTTGGCATTCGCGTTTGCGGCGGGCGCTCGATCTTCAAGAATTTCCTCATCGAGCGCCTCTATCGCGACAGCCGCTGCGGCGCGCTGATGCTGCCTTGGACCGCGGAGATCTGCCTCGAGCGCATCGGCCGCGAAAGCTTGTTCGAGCCGGGCGAGAAATAGCGCTTCGCCGGCGGGAGGCCGCGGCATGGACATCTCCAACTGGGTCGCGCACCGTGCGCAATGGGCGCCGGAGAAGACGGCGATCCGCTTCGAGCGCGGCGACTGGACCAATGCCGCATTCGAGGATCGCGTCGGGCGCCTCGCCGCGGCGCTGAAGCGCGAGCTCAAGATCGACGCGGGCGACCGCGTCGCCCATCTTGGCCTCAACTCCCCGGATCTCCTCGCGCTCTTCTTCGCCTGCGCGCGCGTCGGGGCGATGATCGTGCCGCTCAATTGGCGCCTGACGCCCTCCGAACACGCCTACCAGATCGGCGACGCGGCGCCGTCGGCGCTGCTGGTCGAGCCCGAATATTGGGAGCACGTCGGCCGCATCCGCAGCCAGTTCGGGCCGCTGCGCTACGTGGCCTATCGCGGCGGCGCCGCGCCCGGTGCCGGCTGGCTCGACTACGAGGCGATGCTCGCCGCGGCGAAGCCGCTTCCGCCCGACCCCAAGCGCGATCTCGCGACGCCGTGCGAGATCAAATACACGTCGGGCACCACCGGAAAGCCCAAAGGCTCGGTGCGCACGCAGGAGGGCGTGTTCTACAACGCGATCAACTCGGGCTACGTGTTCGAGCTGACGCCGCAGGACCACGTGCTGACTGCGATCCCGATGTTCCACGCCGGCGGCATGCATATCCAGACCACGCCGGCCGTGCATTGGGGCGCCACGGTCACGATTCACCGCCGTTTCGAGCCCGGCGCGGTGCTGGCCGAGATCGCGAGGAGCCGCCCCACGCTGCTGCTGGCCGTGCCCGCAGTTTCGGGTGCGCTCATCGCGCACCCCGATTTCGCCAAGACCGACATTTCGTGCCTGAAATGCATCTGCGGCGGCTCCTCGGTCGTGCCCGACGCCGTGATCAAGCCCTGGACCGACCGCGGCGTGCCGTTCAATCAGGTCTACGGCATGACCGAGACGGGGCCGACCGCGATCGCCTCTTCGATCGCCGACGGCAAGCGCAAGAGCAATTCGGCGGGAAAGCCCGTGCCCTACATGGAAGCGCGGCTCGTCGACGATGCGGGGCGCGACGTTCCGGTCGGCGCGCGCGGCGAGATCTGGCTGCGCGGCCCCGCGCTCCTGAAGGAGTATTGGCGCAATCCCGAGGCGACGCGCGAGTCGTTCGACGCCGAGGGCTGGTTCAAGACCGGCGACGTCGCGCATTGCGACGGCGAGGGCTTCTACTACGTCGACGATCGCAAGAAGGACATGATCATCTCAGGCGGCGAAAACATCTATCCGGCTGAGCTCGAGAACGTGCTCGCCGATTGCGCCAACATCGCCGAATTCGCCGTGATCGGCCGCGCCGACGAGCGCTGGGGCGAAATCCCGGTCGCCTGCGTGGTGTTGAAGCCGGGCTGCGCGATGACGAAGGAAGAAATCATCGGCCTCTTCCAGAACCGCCTCGCGCGCTTCAAGCATCCGCGCGACGTGATCTTCCTCGATGGACCGCTGCCGCGCACCTCGCTCGGCAAGGTACAGAAATACGAGTTGCGCCAACGGCTCGCCACGGTGTGAATGCGGCCAAGCCTGAGCCGCCTTCACGCATCAGGCGAGAAATGATCGCGTGTGAGCGCGGTCGTGCCCGTCTAGGTTAATCGCCCTCTTCGCTCCGTCGATTGTCTCGATACGAAACGCAATTCGCATGACGTTCATGCGCGTCGCGGGTTGTCCGGGCGAGAACGTGAACTTATCATCCGGGTAATTACCCGCGTTGCCCGCATCGGGGATCAAACCGCCCATGAGCTTCGTCCCACCCACGTGGCGCCTGCCCATCGGCGTCATCGTTCTCTGCGGCTGCCTGATCGGCATTGTTTCGTTCGGCGCGCGCGCTGGCTTCGGCTTGTTCCTGACGCCGATCTCGGCCGAGTTCCATTGGGGCCGCGAAGTGTTCGCGCTGTCGATCGCGATCCAGAACCTCATCTGGGGCCTGGGCCAGCCTTTCGCCGGCATGCTCGCGGACAAATACGGCTCGGGCCGCGTGGTCGCCGTCGGCGCCGTGGTCTACGCCGCGGGCGTGGCCCTGATGGCCTATTCTTCCGAGCCCTGGCAGATGCACCTGACGGCCGGCGTGCTGGTCGGCCTCGGCACGGCGTTCGCCTCGTTCATGATCGTGATGGCGACGATGGCGCGGAAGGTGACGCCGAAATGGCGCTCGCTCGTGCTCGGCATCGCCACTGCTTCGGGCTCGATCGGCCAATTCACGATGGTGCCGCTCGGCCAGGCGTTCCTGAAAGCCTATGGCTGGCACGTGGCGCTGCTGCTGCTGGCAGCCTGCCTATTGGTGGTGATCCCGCTTTCGACCACCGTCACCGGCAAGGGCGCGCCCACGCCCGGCATGCGCGACCAGACCATTCGCGAGGCGGTCGGCGAGGCCTTCGCGCACCGGAGCTACAATCTCCTCGTCGCCGGATTCTTCGTCTGCGGCTTCCACGTGGCGTTCATCCTCGTCCACATGCCCTCTTACATCGTGGACCGCGGCCTGCCGCCCGAGACCGGCGCCACGGCGCTGGCGCTCGTCGGCTTTTTCAACATCATCGGCAGCCTCACCGCCGGCTTTGTCGGCGGCAAGTTCAGCAAGAAGTATTCGCTGGCCGCGATCTATTTCGCGCGCGCCATCGCAATCGCGCTGTTCGTGACGCTGCCGATCTCGCAATTCACGGTTTATCTTTTCGCCGCCGCGATGGGCCTGCTTTGGCTTTCCACCGTGCCGCTGACCTCGGGCCTCGTCGCGCAGTTCTTCGGGCTGCGCTACATGGCGATGCTGTTCGGCGTCGTGTTCCTCTCGCACCAGGTCGGCAGCTTCATCGGCGTCTGGCTCGGCGGCAAGCTCTACGACAGCTACGGCACCTACGACGTGGTGTGGTGGCTTTCCGTGGCCCTCGGCGTCGCCGCGGCCATCATCCACCTGCCGATC
>JBKOUH010000093.1:0-5030 GCA_046723285.1 Pseudomonadota bacterium | reverse complement strand
CGCCGGGCTCGTTGTCGGTCAGCACCGAGAAGGTGTGGCGGATGATCTTGCGGTCCTTGGTCATCGTCGTTGCGTCCCCGCCCCCTGCTGCTCGTCGCGCTCCAATCGCGGCCTCACGCGAATCCAGTTCCGCCGTGGGAGGCGCCGGCGTCGCCGGCCTCGAACGCGGCCGCGACGTTGAGATCGGCGCCCTTCGGCGTGTAGCTCCACCGCGCCTGGCAGGTGTGCGCGACGAGATCCTTGAACGCCTCGTAGTCGACGCTCGTGCCCGGGCAGGTCTTGGGCTCGGGCGCGCCCGGCGCGTGGAGATGGCGGTGGAAGCGCACATGCGCGAGCGGCAGCTTGAAGCGCGCGAGCACCGCGGCGCTGATCGCCACCGCTGCATCGAGCTGCGCGCCGCCGAGCGTGTCGTGCCGGCCGGGCACCTCGGGGCCGTCGAAATCGCCGATCATCTCGTACATCAGCGCACCGGCGTTGAAGCCGGTGGCGGAGCACGGCTGCACGTTCATATCGCGCCCGGTCCAGATGGCGCCCTCGGGCCCGATTGTCCAATGCTCGCCGATGTCGGACCAGCCGTTGCCGCCCTCTTCCTTCGGCATGGTGTGGAAGCGGCTGATCGCCTCGATCGTGGCGAGGCCCTTGTATTGCGCCTTGTTGGGACGCCAGGTGTGGTGCGTATCGACGAAGCGAATCTCGCGCGTGAATCGGAAGGTCGCGATCTGGTTCTCGGCTTCGGCGATCGAGAGGGGGCGGAATGGCCGCGGCATCGGATGGCGCTCCCTAGCGGTTTTTGCGGCCGCGCGCGTGCATGAGCACGGCTTGCCCGTGCACGCGCACGGCTCGCGAAACCGTAGGGTCGGGCGGCGGGGCCGCAAAGTGAGCGGCGTCACGCATCTAGACCAGCACCATCCCGTCTTCGGAGACCTTCTGCTCGCCCGGCTTCCCGGCCTCGTCGCCGAGGATCATCTCGTAATGCGCCTTCCCCGAGGGGATCATGGGGAAGCAGTTCTCGGCCTTGTCGACGCGCACGTCGGCGATGACGGCCTTTTTCACCTTCAGCATTTCGTGGATGAGGCCGTCGACGTCGCCGGGCTTCTCGGCGCGCAGGCCTACCGCGCCGAACGCTTCTGCGAGCTTCACGAAGTCGGGCAGCGAATCCATGTAGCTCTCGGCGTAGCGGCCGCCGTGCAGCAGTTCCTGCCACTGGCGCACCATGCCCATGTATTCGTTGTTGAGGATGAACGCCTTCACCGGCAGGCGATACTGCGCGATCGTGCTCATCTCCTGGATGTTCATGAGGATCGAGGCTTCGCCCGCCACGTCGATGACGAGCGAATCCGGGTGCGCGATCTGCACGCCCATCGCGGCCGGCAGGCCGTAGCCCATCGTGCCGAGCCCGCCCGAGGTCATCCAGCGGTTGGGCTTCTCGAACTTCAGGAACTGCGCCGCCCACATCTGGTGCTGGCCCACTTCCGTCGTGATGTAGAAGTCCTTGTCCTTGATGTGGTGATAGAGCCGCTCGAGCGCGTATTGCGGCTTTATGGTCTCCTTCGAGGATTTGTAGGCGAGGCAGTTGCGCGCGCGCCATTCGCCGATTTGGCGCCACCACTCCGACAGCGCCTTCTTGTCGGGCTGCGCCTGGCGCGCTTTCCACACCTTGATCATGTCCTCGAGCACGTGCCCGCTATCGCCGACGATGGCGAGATCGACGCGCACGTTCTTGTTGATCGAGGAGGGATCGATGTCGACGTGGATCTTCTTGGAGCCGGGCGAGAACGCGTCGAGTCGGCCGGTGACGCGGTCGTCGAAGCGCGCGCCGATGCAGATCATCACGTCGCAATCGTGCATCGCCCAATTGGCCTCGTACATGCCGTGCATGCCGAGCATGCCGAGGAACTGCTTGTCCGAGGCGGGATAGGCGCCGAGGCCCATCAGGGTGAGTGTGATCGGGAAGCCGGTGAGCTTCACGAGCTCGGTCAGGAGCTGCACCGCGCGCGGGCCCGAATTGATGACACCGCCGCCGCAATAGAACAGCGGCTTCTTCGCCTTGGCCATCAGCGCCACGGCCTGCTCGATCGCCTTCACGTCGCCTTTGACGCGCGGGCGGTAGTTCTTGTGCTCCTTCCCGGCCGCGGGCGGCGGCGTGTAGGGTCCTTGCGCGAACAGGATGTCCTTGGGCAAGTCGATGACGACCGGGCCGGGGCGCCCTCTTTTGGCCACGTAGAAGGCCTCGTGCACGACGCGCGCGACGTCGCCCACATTCTTCACGAGGTAATTGTGCTTGGTGCAGGGACGCGTGATGCCGGTGGTGTCGGCTTCCTGGAACGCATCGTTGCCGATCAAGTGTGTCGGCACCTGGCCGGTCAGGCACACGATCGGAATCGAATCCATGAGCGCGTCGGTCAGGCCCGTCACCGCGTTGGTGGCGCCGGGGCCCGAGGTGACCAACACGACGCCGGTCTTGCCGGTCGAGCGCGCGTAGCCTTCGGCCGCGTGCACGGCGCCGCCTTCCTGCCGCACCAGGATGTGGCGGAGCGAATTCTGCTTGAACAGCTCGTCGTAGATCGGAAGGACCGCGCCGCCCGGATAACCGAAAATGGTGTCGACGCCCTGGTCCACCAGCGCGCGCAACAGCAATTGGGCTCCGTTCATGGTCTCGGTCGACATCGCTAAGTCCTCAAAACCTCACGCAATTTCGCGAAACAATACCGCCGAAGCGCGGGCGCGCAACGGCGGCTTGAGCGGGTAACTAAAGACTGACTGTTACAAAGTCAACCGTGATTCGCGAATTTTCATAAATATGACGCGGTCCAAGCTTTCCGAATATTGCTCATGGAAGATGCAGGCGGCCGGCAGCCGGTGTCGGAACCACGTGTATTGCCGCTTGGCATAGCGCCGCGTGGCCTGCTGGCCCAACGCGATCATGCGCGCCAGGTCGATCTCGCCTCTGACATAGGCCGCGATCTCTCCCACTCCCACCGCCTTCATCGCCGGAAGTTCGGGGTCGGCGCTCAGCGCGAGCAATGCCTTTACCTCGCCGATGGCGCCGGCTTCGATCATCGCTGCGAAGCGGCGATCCGAGGCGGCGTAGAGCGCGTCGCGCGGCGGCAGAAAGAGGAAGGTGAGCAGCGCCGGCGCATCCGCTGGTGCCGCCACGCGCTGCCATTCGGCGAGCGGCTTGCCGGTGGCCGTGATCACCTCCCACGCGCGCACAACGCGCTGGCGGTCGCCCGGCTGCAACGCCGCCGCCGATGCTGGATCTAGGCGTGCCAGCCGCGCGTGCAGAGCCGCGGCACCCTCCTCTGCCACGAGCCGCCGCGCTTCGTCGCGCACCGAGGACGGTATGTCCGGCACCGGCGCGAGGCCTTTCGCCAGCGCCTCGATGTAGAGGCCGGTGCCGCCGGCGAGGATCGGAAGCTTCCCTGCGGCGAGCGCGGCGTCGATTTCTGCCAGCGCCATCGCGCGCCAGCGCGCGACCGAGCAGGCTTCGCTGGCGGAGATGACGCCGTAGAGCCGGTGTGGCGCCGCCGCCATCGCCGCCGCATCGGGCCGCGCTGTCAGGATCGCGAGCTCGCGATAGACCTGCATGCTGTCGGCATTGATGACGACGCCGCCAAACTCTCGGGCGGCGGCGAGCGCCGCCGCGGACTTTCCGCTCGCCGTGGGACCTGCGAACACGACGGCAGAGCGGCGCTCTCCGTTGCGGCGAACTGGCGCGGCGGACTCTCCCTCCTTGTCGCTCACGACGGCGCCCCTCTAGAAAAGCCCGCCGCAGGGATCCCATCGCGCCGTCATGCGCTCCGTCCTCACGCTCATCGCCGACCCGGCGACCGCCAAGCTCACGCCGGAGACGGCGCTGGTGGCATGGCGCGCGCTGCGCGCGGCGGGCGAGAATGTCGGCGACATCGATTGGCTCGCTCCCGGCATCGCCTGCGACATGGCGTTGCACGCGCCGCCCAAGCCGGGATTGCGCGAAATCGCGACGATGGCGCTCGCGGGCCGGCCGGTCGATGCGGTCCTACAGAACGCGGCCGGGCGCCGCAAGAAGCTGCTCGTGGCCGACATGGAGTCGACGATCATCGTCAACGAGATGGTCGACGAGCTGGCGGGCCTCGTCGGCATCGGCGCCGAGGTGGCCGAGATCACGCGCCGCGCGATGAACGGCGAGATCGGCTTCAAGGACGCGCTGCGCGAGCGCGTGGCGCTCTTGGGCGGGCTCGAGGCCGAGACCCTCGCGGAAACCTGCGAGCGCATCGTATTCATGCCCGGCGCCAAGACGCTCGTCGCCACGATGCGCGCCCACGGCGCGCGGTGCGCGCTCGTCTCGGGCGGATTTCGCGTCTTCACCGGCTATGTGGCGCCGCGCGCCGGCTTCGACTGGCACTACGCCAACGACCTCGTCGTCCGCGACGGCGTCGTCGCCGGCACTGTCACTGAGCCGATCCTGGGGCGCGAGGCCAAGCGCGAGGCGCTCGTCTCGCTCTGCCGCGAGCTGAAGCTCGAGCCGGCCGACACGATCGCGGTCGGCGACGGCGCCAACGACATCGACATGATCCGCGCGGCCGGGATCGGCGTCGCGTTCCGCGCCAAGCCGGTCTTGAAGGCCGCGGCGCCGGTCGCGATCGACCACGGCGATCTCACCGCGCTGCTGTATCTTCAGGGCTATCGCCAGAGCGAGTTCGCCGCTGTCTAACCGCGCGTCTCGACCGGCTCGGCCGGAAGTTTTGCCTTCAGCGCGAACATGACCGCGCCGCAGATGACGAAGACGATGCCGAGCCCGATGCGCTCATAGGCGGCGGGCCTGCCCCACTCGAGCACGGCAAGCGCGAGCCAGATCGGCCCGCAGGTGACTCCGACCCAGGCGAGCATCGCGTATTCCTTGCGCTTTCTTGTCAGGAATTCGGCGGCGCGGCTGGCGAATTTCTCCGGAACCCAGCCCGCGCGGATCTTGCCGTTCTGGACGGCCGCCATGACGACGGCGACGACGATGCAAACGGCGGCGATGAGCGTGATCATGGATGCCCCGCGTT
>JBKOUH010000292.1:0-5144 GCA_046723285.1 Pseudomonadota bacterium | reverse complement strand
GACCTTGGTCGCGAGCGCCCGCACGAACTCCATGTCATGCTCGACGACGACGACCGAGCGCTTGCCCGCGATCCCTTTGAGCAACACCGCGGTCTGCTCGGTCTCGTGATCCGTCATGCCGGCCACCGGCTCGTCGACGAGCAAGAGCTCGGGGTCCTGCATCAAGAGCATGCCGATCTCGAGCCATTGGCGCTGCCCGTGCGAGAGCAGACCGGCGAGATCGCGCGCGCGCCCGGAAAGCCCGATCTGGTCCGTCACCGCCTCGATGCGCTCCTTCTGCGCCGGGGCGAGCCGGGCGAAGAGCGTGCGCGCGGCGCGGCGGTCGGCCTTCAAGGCGAGCTCGAGATTTTCGAACACGGTGTGATTGTCGAACACGGTCGGGCGCTGGAATTTCCGCCCGATGCCGAGATTGGCGATCGTTTCCTCGCTGAGCTTGGTGAGATCGTAAGTGCCCTTGAAGAAGGCGGTGCCTTTGTCGGGCCGCGTCTTGCCGGTGATCACGTCCATCATCGTCGTCTTGCCGGCGCCGTTGGGGCCGATGATGGTCCGGAGCTCGCCCGGCTCGACGACGAAGGAAAGCCCGTTCAATGCGCGGAAACCGTCGAAGCTCACGGTCACGTCGTCGAGATAGAGCACCGGATTTTGCGGCTTGGTCATGGCCGTCCCCCTTCGCGCTGCGCGCTTCGGCGGACTCGCCCGGCGTAGTCCGAAGGACAAAGCCGGGTCATGGCCGCTGCTCCTTCGGCTCGGGCGGTATCGTGCCGAGCATGGCGGAGATATTCGCGACCGAGGGCTTGGAAATGCGCGGTCCGCGGCCCTTGGGGCCGAACAAGCCGACGATGCCCCGCGGCATGAAGAGCGTCACGGCGATGAACATGCCGCCGAGGATGAACAGCCAGTATTCGGGCGCGTAGGAAGTCAGCCAGCTCTTGGCGCCGTTGACCGCGAAGGCGCCGACGATCGCGCCGACGAGCGAGCCGCGGCCGCCCACCGCCACCCAGATCACCGCCTCGATCGAGGAGGCTGGAGAGAATTCGGACGGATTGATGATTCCGACTTGCGGCGTGTAGAGCGCGCCGGCCACGCCCGCGATCATCGCGGAGAGCGTGAAGGCGAAGAGCTTGTAGTTGGTGACCGAGTAGCCGAGGAAGCGCACGCGCGATTCGGCGTCGCGCACCGCGGTCAGGACGCGCCCCAACTTGCTGCGCACGACCATGCGGCAGAGGAGGAATGTCAGCGCCAGCATGATCAGCGATGCCCAATAGAGGCCGGCGCGCGTGGCATCGGTGTTGAGCGGGAAGCCGAGGATGTCCTTGAAATCAGTCATCCCGTTGTTGCCGCCGAAGCCCATGTCGTTGCGGAAGAAGGCGAGCATCAGCGCGAAGGTCATCGCCTGGGTGATGATCGAGAGATAGACGCCGGTGATGCGCGAGCGGAAGGCGAGCCAGCCGAACACGAACGCGACCAGGCCCGGGACCAGCACGACCATCAGCAGCGCGAACAAGAAATTATCGAAGCCGTACCAGTACCAGGGCAGCTCCTTCCAATTCAGGAACACCATGAAATCCGGGAGCATCGGGTTCTTGTAGACGCCGCGGTCGCCGATGGCGCGCATCAAGTACATGCCCATCGCGTAGCCGCCGAGCGCGAAGAAGGCGCCGTGGCCGAGCGAGAGGATGCCGACGTATCCCCAGACGAGGTCGATCGCGAGCGCCAGGATCGCAAAGCACAGCCACTTGCCGATGAGCTTCACCGCGAAATCCGGCAAATAGAACGGCGAGCTCGGCGGCACGAACAAATTCAGCAGCGGCAGCGCCGCCAGCAGCGCGATGACGATCAGGAGCGCGGCGCGGATATAGAGCCGTGCCTTCGACTCCATCCCGGCGGCCATCGAGCGGCTGAGCGGGCCCGACATCGCCTTACGCCTCCGCCGCCCGGCCTTTGAGCGCGAACAGCCCGCGCGGCCGGAACTGGATGACGACAATGATGGCGACGAGGACGAAGATCTTGCCGAGCACGGCGCCGGCGAAAGGCTCGAGGAACTTGTTGACGACGCCGAGCACCGAGGAGCCGAGCAGCAGGCCCAAGAGATTCCCGACGCCGCCGAACACCACGACCATGAAGCTGTCGACGATGTAGCCCTGGCCGAGATTGGGACTGACGTTGTCGATCTGCGCCAGCGCGACGCCGGCCATGCCGGCGATGCCCGAGCCGAGGCCGAACGTCAGCGCGTCGATGCGGCCCGTGCGGATGCCCATCGAGGCGGCCATGGCGCGGTTTTGCGTGACCGCGCGCATCTGAAGGCCGAACCAGGTCTTCCGCGTGATCAGAACGACGAGGGCGAACACGATGAGGCCGAAGAGGATGATGACGACGCGGTTCTGGGTCAGCGCGACGCCGCTCACGATTTCCATCGTGCCCGACATCCAGGACGGACTTGTCACCTCGCGGTTGCTGGCGCCGAACGCAACGCGCACGGTCTGTTGCAGGATCATGCTGACGCCCCAGGTCATCAGCAGCGTCTCGATCGGCCGCCCGTAAAGGTGGCGGATGATGCCGCGCTCGAGCCCGACGCCGACCGCGCCCGATACGAGGAATGCGAGCGGCACCGCGATGAGGACGGACACCTCCATCAGCTCGGGCGCCCAGCCGCGGATGATCTGCTGCACGACGAAGGTGGTGTAGGCGCCGAGCATCACCATCTCGCCATGCGCCATGTTGATGACGCCCATCACGCCGAAGGTGATGGCGAGGCCGATGGCGGCGAGCAGCAGCACCGAGCCGAGCGAGAGGCCCTGGAAGAAAACTTCGGCGTTGCGCGCGAGGCGGATCTGCGAATCCATCGACGCGATCGCGTCGGTCGCCGCGGCGTGGACGGGGCTGCCCGTTTCGGCCTGTCCCGCGATCCGCAGCAAGAGATCCCGCACCTCGGAATTGGCGGTCCCTTTGAGAACCGCGATTCCGGCTAGACGCTCCGCGTCGTTGTCGCTCATCAGCCGCGAAGCGGCGAGCGCCAGCCCCTTGGCCGCGCGCACGGCGGGATCGGACTCCTTCTCGAGCGATTTCTGCAGCAGCGGGATGTTCTTGGCGTCCGGCGCGCGGAACAACGCCCGCGCCGCTTCGATGCGCGTGCGCGCGTCGGGATGGACGAGATTGAAGGTGCCGAGCGCCGCCTGCACCACCGAGCGGACGCGGTTGTTGAGGCGCACCTGGTCGTAATCGTCGGACTTGAACTCCCCGAGGTCCTTGCCGCTGGCGGCCTCGGTGCCGAGCGTCTTGCCGCCGTCCTCGCGCGTGAACACGACCGCCTGGTCGGATTTCCGCACATAGAGATTGCCTTCGGCGAGCGCGCGGAGAACGGGGGCGGCGCGCGCGGCGCCCGATGCGGCGATCGCCTCGACCGCGGCAATCGTGTCCGAGAAGCTGTCCTTGGCGAAACCGGCGAGCGCGTCGGTGAAAGTATCCGCCCGAGCGTCCCGCCCGACCGCGGCGAGCGCGAGGATCAGCAGAAGCGCGAGCGCGCGCACACGTCCGACATGCATCGAAAATTCCCGCCCCGGCGAAGGACTATATCGGGAAGCGACCGGCCCGCCCGGTCTCCCAAGCGGGCCGGCGTCGTTCACGTCACAGCTGGAGTCTTAGAACTTGGGCGACGTGCAGTTGCCGCAGACCCACGGATAGGTCCAGTTCGCGACCTTGCCCTTGTTCTCGGCGATGTGCGGGCTCCAGGCCTCGGCCACGATCGGGCCCTTGGTCTGCCACACGATCGAGAACTGGCCGTCGGCCTTGATCTCGCCGATCATCACCGGCTTCGCGAGGTGATGATTGGTGTGCATCGTGATGTCGTAGCCGGAGGGCGATTTCACCTTCTGGCCGTACATGGCCTGGCGCACGGCGTCGACGTTCGTCGATCCCGCCTGCTCGACCGCCTGCACCCACATCTTGAAGCCGATGTAGTGCGCCTCCATCGGGTCGTTGGTGACGCGCTTCGGGTTCTTGATGAACGCCTTCCACTGCGCCACGAACGCCGCGTTGGTCGCGTTCTTGACCGATTGGAAGTAGTTCCAGGCGGCGAGATGACCGACGAGCGGCTTCGTGTCGATGCCTGCGAGCTCTTCTTCGCCGACCGAGAACGCGACCACCGGAATGTCGGTCGCCTTGATGCCCTGGTTGCCGAGCTCCTTATAGAACGGCACGTTGGCGTCGCCGTTGATGGTCGAGACCACCGCCGTCTTCTTGCCCTGCGAGGCGAACTGCTTCACGCGCTTGACGATCGTCTGCCAGTCGGAATGGCCGAACGGCGTGTACTCTTCCATGATGTCGGCATCGGCCACGCCCTTGGAGTGCAGGAACGCGCGCAGGATCTTGTTGGTCGTGCGCGGATAGACGTAGTCGGTGCCGAGCAGCACCCAGCGCTTGGCCTCGCCGCCGTCCTTGCTCATCAGGTATTCGACCGCCGGAATGGCTTGCTGGTTGGGCGCGGCGCCGGTGTAGAACACGTTGCGCGAGGATTCCTCGCCCTCGTACTGCACCGGGTAGAAGAGAAGCCCGTTCAGCTCCTCGAACACCGGCAGCACGGATTTCCGCGACACCGAGGTCCAGCAGCCGAACACGACCGCGACCTTGTGGACCTGGATGAGCTCGCGCGCCTTCTCGGCGAAGAGCGGCCAGTTCGAGGCCGGATCGACGACGACCGCCTCGAGCTTCTTGCCGAGGAGGCCGCCCTTCTTGTTCTGATCCTCGATCATCATGAGGATCGTATCCTTGAGCGTCGTCTCGCTGATCGCCATCGTGCCGGACAGCGAATGCAGGACGCCGATCTTGATTGTGTCTTGGGCCCAAGCGGGCGATCCGGCGAGTACCGTTCCCGCCAAAAGACCTGCCAGCGCAGCCCTGCGCGTCAGTTGCAGCATGTTCCTTGACCCCTTTTTTGACCTGGATGTGGCACGCAAGAGCGCGTGTCGGGGCCTATAGACTCAAGGAGCGTGCCAACCGGCGGGGACGACTTAAGCGAAGGCGTAAAGAGTTGGCGCCGTGTAATATTTCTATGGAGGTTGCGGCCTGGGCCCGGCGGTGCCGATGGTTTGACCGGCGAAACACAAGGGCGGACACGGCACAGCACGCAATTCAGCAGGCTGTTGCCT
>JBKOUH010000249.1:0-2625 GCA_046723285.1 Pseudomonadota bacterium | reverse complement strand
CAACAGGGTCGCGCCTTCCCAACGCACTGTCGGGGCATTATGCGCAATCCGGCTTTGGCGTCGCGATCACCCGCCGCCGGCCAATGACCGCGCACGTTTCCGGCTCTGCTTCCCGCCGAACAGGCCGTGTGAGAGAAGCCGCGTGAATTCCTCGGTGACGCGTTCGAGGCCGAAATCCGCGGCCGCCTGCGACCAGCGCGCCACCGTGTTGCACATGCCGAGGATCGCGAGCGCCGTCAGCTGCGGGTCGAGCGCCTTGTCGATGGCACCGCTCCGCTGACCCTCCTCGATGAGCGCGCGCCAGAGCGCCTCGTAAGCGTGGGACTGTGCGTCGAGCGGCTTCCGCGCCGATTTCGGCAGATCGCGGCGCTGGAAGAGAAACGCGTGCACGTAGAAGCGCTGCTCCAGCATCGGCTCGAGATGCGCGCGGATCGCGCGGCGCACCTTCTCTTCGCTGGGCAGTGCCGCGGCGTAGATGGCGCCCAGCCGCTCGACGAAGGCGGTGATGCCGGCGCGGCAGATCGCTTCGAGGATCGCGGTCTTCGACGGGAAGTAATAGTAGATCGCGGCCTGGCGCACGCCGAGGCGGGCGGCGATGTCGCGCATGCTGGCGCCGTGGAATCCGCGCTCGGCGAAGACGCCGGCCGCGGTCCTCAGGATTTCCTCGCGCCGGCGCGCATGCCGTGTCGAAGGGCGCCCCGGCCCGCGCTTCGGGCGGGTGTGATCGGACATCGGCCGAGTGTAGGCGGCGCGCCGCGCGGGGGAAACCGCGGCCTTGTCATTTATTGAACGCTCAGTAAAATAATTATGGACGCCGATCGCGAAGCTCGGCGCGGGAGGGATAGCGAGCATGGCTGCACCGGCCCCAAACCGCCTGACGACCCAGAACCAGCCAACCAGCGAGGGCCCGTTCCGCTTGAAGGGCGAGGTGCGCCGCGCCTCCGACGCCGAGTGCGGTTTCGAGGTGCTCGATGAGTTCGAGCGATTCAACCAGGCCAACGACATCTATTCCCGAGCGCAGTGGGACGATCGCATCCGCTCCAAGACGGCCATCGACTGGTTCAAGGGGATGTTCGTGCCGGGCTTGGGCGTGCGCAAGGCCGAGGGCTACGGCGTCAAGGATTTCGCGCTGCGCAATGCCGGCTGGATGGGCACCAACCTCGTGATTCAGCGGAGTCTCGCCGAGGACCGCGTCGACGCGTTCGGCGATTTCATCCGGCCCTATTCGGCGCCCAATCCGCAGAAGATCGACGTGTCCTCGCCGGCCGAGATGAGCGAGGAGATCAAGCGCGTCTGCCGCCTGTTCGGCGCCGACGGCGTCGGCGTCACGGCCTACGATCCGCGTTGGCATTTCACCGATAATTTCTCGATCAAATCGCTGACGCAGCGGCCCTACAAATTCCCCGACGATCTCCCCAACGTGATCGTCATCGTCACCTCGATGCACTACGAGGCTGTGAAGTGCTACCCCTCGGCCACTGCCGGCGTCGCGGTCGGGCACGGCTATTCCAAGGATTGCGAGCTGGTGCAGACGATCGCGACCTACATCCTCAATCTCGGCTACCGCGCGATCGCGTCGGTCAACGACACGAGCCAGGCGATCCCCTACGCGGTCCAAGCCGGCTTGGGAGAATACGGGCGCAACGGGCTTCTGATCACCGAGGATTTCGGGCCGCGGGTGCGCATCGGGCGCATCCACACCGATCTGCCGCTCGTCCACGACAAGCCGAAGCGCTTCGGCGTGCGCGAATTCTGCGACACGACCTGCCGGCGCTGCGCCGAGTCCTGCCCGCCGCAGGCGATCTCGCACGGGAGCCCGACCGAGGCGGTGCCGAGCCAGTCGCTGACGAAGGGCATCCGCAAATGGCAGGTGGATCCCGAACGATGCTTCAAGTTCTGGGCGAACCAGGGCACCGAATGCGGCATCTGCATGCGCGTCTGCCCCTACAACAAGGATATTTCGCGCTGGTGGAAACGGCTCTATTACCGCTTCTGGCAGCGCCTGGCCGCCTCGCCGCTGAAACGCGCGGCGCTGTGGCTCGACGTGGCGCTCGGCTTCGGCCAACGCATGAAGCCCAGCGAGTATTGGCGCCGGTTCCGCACGCGCTGACCCGCCGGCCAAGGTAGGATTTCGTGCATGTCAATTTGGTGCGGGCGCTCCGCGCCGTCATCCGCCACAACGGGCCGCGCCCGGCGATGCTCGACGTGGCGCGGAGCTACAGCTGGAGCGAGTTCGGCGAGCGCGTCGGGCGCGCGGCCGGCGCGCTGAAGGCGCTCGGCGTCGATCCCGGCGCGCGCTTCGCGGTGCTGGCGCGGAACGGCTTCCGCTTCGAGGAGCTGAAATGGGCCGGCTTCTGGCTCGGCGCCGTGCCGGTGCCGATCAACTGGCGCCTGGCCCCGCCCGAGATCGCGGCGACGCTCGAGGATGCCGGCGCCGCCGCGCTCTTGGTCGAGAATCATTTCCAATCCGTGCTCGACCACGAGGCGATGAAAGCGTGGAAGGGCAAGGCCACCGTCATCGGCGATGCCGCCGGCCCGAGCCTCGGCGCCTACGAAGATATGATCGCGCGCGCCGCGGCGCTGCCGCCGGCCGATCCCGCGCCCGACGACGACGCGATGCTGATC
>JBKOUH010000132.1:0-4012 GCA_046723285.1 Pseudomonadota bacterium | reverse complement strand
CCCGGTCGGCCGGGCATGCACCGTGACACGGTGAATCATTTCCCCGGACAGCCGTGCGCTTTCGCGGGGACGACAAGTGAATGTATCGCGCATGCCTGACGCGATCTCTCAAAGCTTGATTGCTCACGAGCGCGAATGGGGATTCTCGTTCCGCCGCATGGGCGCGATCGTGCTGCGGCACTTCTATCTGCTCCGGAGTTCATGGGCGCGCGTGCTCGAGCTCGCCTATTGGCCGATCATCAACATGGTGCTCTGGGGCTTCATGACGACGTTTCTCGTCGGCCAGTCGTCGCTGTTCGCGCAGGCGGGCGGCTTGCTGTTGGCCGCGATCCTGCTCTGGGATGTTTTGTTCCGCAGCCAGCTCGGCCTGGGCCTCGCCTTCTTGGAGGAAGTGTGGTCGCGCAATCTCGGCCACATCCTGGTGAGCCCGATCCGCCCCTACGAATATCTCGCGGCGCTCTTCGTCGTGGCGCTGATGCGCGTCCTCATCGGCGTCGGCCCCGCGGCCCTCTTCGCCTGGGGCCTCTACGATTATTCGATCTTCACGATTGGTCTGCCGCTCATCGCCTTCTTCGTCAATCTCGTCGTGCTCGGCTGGGCGATCGGGCTCGCGATCAACGGCCTGATCCTGCGCTTCGGCCTCGGCGCCGAAAGCATGGCGTGGATGGCGCTGTTCGTCCTCGCCCCCATCTGCGGCATCTACTATCCGCTCGCCGTGCTGCCGGAATGGCTGCGCGCCGTGTCCTACGCGATCCCGGCTTCGTACATCTTCGAAGGCATGCGCGCGGTGCTGATCCAGCACGAATTCCGCGTCGACTATGTCGTCACCGCGGCGCTGCTGAACTTGGTGTACATCGCCGGCGGCGTCACCGCCTTCCTTTACTGCTTCCGCGCGGCACGCCACCGCGGCCTCATCCTGCAGATCGGCGAGTAGCGGAGTTGTGACCTTACGCCTTTTGCCGCGCCCGCAGGCGCTCGACTATAAGGTCGCGATGAACGAGAGCGTTGCTCACCACGCGCGCCCCACGCACCACACGCCCGAAACGGCGCGCGTCACGCGCTGGTGGTGGGTGCGGCACGCGCCGGTCACGGTCGACCAGGGCTGCATCTACGGCCACATCGACCTGCCCTGCGACGTATCGGACGCCGATTGCTTCGCGGTGCTGGCGCGCCGGCTGCCGCGCGATGCGGTGTGGGTGACGAGCCACCTCCAGCGCACGAAGCAAACCGCGGCGGCCATCGCGGCGGCGGGGCTCGCGTTCGACGCGGCGGCCGAGGAGCGCGATTTCGCCGAGCAGCATTTCGGCGAATGGCAGGGCCGCAACCGCGCCGAGGTGTTCGCGCTCCACGGCGCCGATCACGGCCTATGGCTGGCGCCGGCCGATTTCCGCCCGCCCGGCGGCGAATCCTTCACCGAGATGATGGCGCGCGTGACCGGCGCCATCGAGCGCTGGACGCGGCGCCATCCCGGGCGCGACATCGTCGCGGTCGCGCATGGCGGCACGATCCGCGCCGCGCTCGGCCATGCGCTCGGCCTCGCCCCGTCGCGCGCGCTCGCGTTCGAGAGCGGCAATTGTGCGCTGACGCGCCTCGACTACATCGAAGACGACGGGAAGGCGCCGGCTTGGCGCATCGTCGCCGTCAACCTGTTGCCGGTGCCGTGATGCCGCGCGCGCTGGTCCTGCGCCTCGTGCTGATCGCGGTGGTGGCCTTTACCGCCGCGGTGGCGGCCGTGGCGTTCTGGTTCACGCCCGATCCCAAGACCGCGAGCGTGACCACCGGCGAGGCGCTCATCGGCGGGCCCTTCACGCTGACCGACGCCGACGGCAAGCGCCGCACCGATGCCGAATTCCGCGGCAGGCACATGCTGGTGTTCTTCGGCTTCACCAACTGTCCGGATTTCTGCCCGACCGCGCTCTCGACGATGAGCCAGGCGCTCGAGAAGCTCGGCCCCAAGGCAGCCAACCTTGCGGCGATCTACATCACCGTCGATCCCGAGCGCGACACGCCGGCCGAGCTCAAGAAATACGCGCAGAATTTCGACCAGCGTATCGTGATGCTGACCGGCACACCGGCCGAGATCGCGGCCGTGGCGCGCGCCTACCGCGTCTACTACGCCAAGCGCGAGCTCGGAAAGCCGGGCGAATACACGATGGATCACTCGGCCTACATCTATCTCCTCGGCCCCGACGGCAAATACCTGACCCATTTCCGCAACGCGGTCTCCCCCGACGACCTCGCCGAGGCGCTGGGCAAGCGGCTTTGAGCGCCTACGGCTCGCCTCCGTTAAGCTTCTGTCAAGCGGCGTAGCTCCGAAATAGGGCTGGACGCCGCGAATCCCCGATCGTTATGTTCGCATACAAACGAAAAAAGCGCCGGGCCGGGGAACGCCGAGGCAAGAGACGGGGGTTTTGAGGGACATGCTCTACACGCTCTATGCGTGGCAGCAGACCGCCATGGCGCCGCTCCGGCTCGCCGCCGTGACGGGCCAGCATTTCTTCAGCGCGTCGACCTTCCTCTTCGCCGAAACGCGCACCGCGCGCGCCATCGCCGCCGCCTGCGAGATGGTGGAGCGCTCGACCCGCACTTATGGGAAGCCGCCCTTCGGCATCGACACGGTGACGATCAAGGGCGAGGCGGTCCCGGTTACCGAGGAAATCGCCGCCGGCAACGCCTTCGGCTCGCTCGTCCACTTCAAACGCGCCGGCGCCGAGCGCCATCCGCGCGTGATGCTGGTGGCGCCGCTCTCGGGCCATCACTCGACCTTGCTGCGCGGCACCGTCGCGGCGCTGCTGCCGGGCCACGACGTCTACATCACCGATTGGCACGACGCGAAAACGATCCCGGTCGCCGAGGGGAAATTCGATCTCGACGACTACATCGATCAGCTCATCTCCTATCTGAAGGCGCTCGGGCCCGGCACGCACGTGATCGCCGTGTGCCAGCCCTCTGTGCCGGTGCTGGCGGCGGCGTCGCTGATGGCGGCGGCCAAGGATCGCTGCCGCCCGCGCTCGCTCACGCTGATGGGCGGCCCCATCGACACGCGCATCAACCCGACCAAGGTCAACAATTTCGCCACGCGCCATCCGCTCGCCTGGTTCAAGAACACGGTGGTGAGCCGCGTGCCCTACGGCGCCCCGGGCTTCGGGCGCGAGGTCTATCCCGGCTTCCTGCAGCTCTCCGGCTTCATGTCGATGAACATGGACCGGCACCTGGGCGCGCATCTCCGCATGTTCCAGCATCTCGTGCGCGGCGACGGCGACAGCGCCGAATCGCACCGGCGCTTCTACGACGAATACATGTCGGTGATGGACTTGACCGCCGAGTTCTATCTCCAGACGGTCGAGCTCGTGTTCCAAAAACACGCGCTGCCCAAGGCCGAATGGGTCTCGCGCGGCGCCCGCATCGAGCCCGCCGCCATCCGCGACATCGGCCTCATGACCGTCGAGGGCGAGCTCGACGACATCTCGGCGCCCGGCCAGACGCTGGCGGCGCAAGACCTCTGCCGCGGCATCCCGCCCTCGAAGCGCGAGCACGTGCTGGCGCAAGGCGTCGGCCATTACGGCATCTTCAACGGCCGCCGCTGGCGCGAAGCGATCGCGCCCCGCGTGGCGGCGTTCATCGCCAGGCACGACTGAGGGACTCTTCGCGGCCGGATCCGGCTCTTGTTTTGACGATACGCGCTTGTTCGCGTAACGTTTTCGGCGTTCGGGGAGGGGTCGGGGAATGAAAATTCCGCACATTTCGCTGCTTGTGTTCGCGATACTCGGATGGGCCGCAACTTCGGTGCATGCGGAAACGATCCGCATCGTTGCTTTCGGCGACAGCGGCGTTTACGGCTCCGGCCGTTCGAGCTCGACGCGCATGCATGGCGGCGTTCCGATCTCGAAAGCGTTTCCGGCGCTGATCGAGCAGAAGCTGCACGCGCGAGGCTGGGACGTCGAGGTGGCGAATCAGGGCGTACCAGGCGATCGCGCGTAGGTGGCGCTGGCCCGCGTCGATTCGGCGGTGC
>JBKOUH010000259.1:0-2726 GCA_046723285.1 Pseudomonadota bacterium | reverse complement strand
GTCGGCGGCAGGCCGGCCGAACCCCGTGTGGCGGCGCCGGCGAGTCCGGCCGCGCAGTCCGCGGCGCCGCCGGCGTTGGCGGGGCGCCGGGCGACGCTCTCGCGCCTGTTGTCGGAGCGGCGCGCGGTCGCGCGCATCGAGCTCGGCTTCGGCCCCAATGGCGCGCTCGAGATCGCCTGCCGCGCCGAAGCCGCCGACGGCGCCGAGACGCCGTGCTTCGACGCGGAAAAAGGCGCCGGCGCCTGGTCGCAGAGCGGCGCCAAGCTCTGCGTCTCGGCCGCGGCGCTGAAGCTCGCGCCGGACACGTGCTACGAGCTCGCCGGCCAGGCGCCCAATCTCACGCTCGCCGGCCCCGGACTTCTCGCCGGCAACATGTTCCTGCGCTGACGCGCGAGATAAAGCGCGCGTTGCGCCGCGGCGGCTCTGCAGCTATGCCAGCGCGCTCACCAGCCGAAATTCCCGATGACCGCCTATCCGCATCTCTTCACGCCGATCAAGGCCGGCCCGTTCACGCTGCCCAACCGCATCATCATGGGCTCGATGCATACGGGCCTCGAGGGCGAGCGCGATGGCGTGCCGCGCATCGCGGCGTTCTACGCGGCGCGGGCGAAGGGCGGGACGGCGCTCATCGTCACCGGCGGCTACGGGCCCAACCGCGCGGGCCGCATGACGCCGCATCCGGCCTTCATCGCGAGCCGCGACGACGCGATGGTTTTGAAGCCCGTCGCCGACGCCGTGCACGCCGAGGGCGGGCGCATCGTGCTCCAGCTCCTGCACAGCGGCCGCTACGGCTATCACGACGACATCGTGGCGCCGTCGCCGCTGAAATCGCCGATCAACAAGGCCGTGCCGCGCGAGCTTTCGGGCGCCGAGATTCTGCAGACGATCGAGGACTATGCCGCCGCCGCCGCCTATGCGCGCGAGGCCGGCTTCGACGGTGTCGAGATCATGGCGTCGGAAGGCTATCTCATCAGCCAGTTCCTGGCGCCGCGCACCAACAAGCGTACGGACGAATGGGGCGGCGCGTTCGAGAACCGCCTGCGCTTTCCGGCCGAAGTCGTGGCGCGCGTGCGCGCGCGGCTCGGGCGCGACGCGCTGCTGATGTACCGCATCTCGGCGCTGGAGCTGGTCGAAGGCGGTTTGAGCCTCGACGAGATCAAGCGCGTCGCCGCGGCGGTGGAGGCGGCCGGCGCCGACATCCTCAACACCGGGATCGGCTGGCACGAGGCGCAGATCCCGACCATCACGCAGGCCGTGCCGCGCGCCGGCTATGCCTGGGCGGCGGGATTGGTGAAGCCGGCGGTGACGATTCCCGTCGTCGCCAGCAACCGCATCAATTCGCCTGAGTCGGCCGAGGCGATCATCGCGGGCGGGCAGGCCGACATGGTCTCGCTCGCGCGCGCTCTCTTGGCGGACGAAGGCTTCGCCAAGAAGGCGAAGCTCGGCGACCGCGCCGGCATCAACATCTGCATCGCCTGCAACCAGGCCTGCCTCGATCACTATTTCACGTTCAAGCCGGCGACCTGCCTCGTGAACCCGCGCGCGCTGCGCGAGGAGGAATTCGCGGCGAAGCCGGCCGCCGCCAAGAAACGCGTGGCGGTGATCGGCGGCGGCCTCGCCGGTATGGCCGCGGCGGCGACGGCGGCCGAGCGCGGCCATGCGGTGACGCTCTACGAGGCGGCGGGCGAACTCGGCGGCCAGTTCAATCTCGCCAAGCGCATTCCCGGCAAACAGGAGTTCGCCGAAAGCGTCGCCTATTTCGCCGAGCGCATGAAGCGCGCGAAGGTGGAGGTGAAGCTCGGCACGCGCGCCGGCGTCGAAGCGCTGAAGGCCGCGCGCGTCGAGCACGCGATCGTGGCGAGCGGCATCGCGCCGCGCCCGCTCGCCATTCCCGGCGCCGACCATCCGAAGGTCGTCTCCTACGTCGATCTCTTGAGCGGGCGCGCCGTGCCCGGGCGCCGCGTCGCCATCGTCGGCGGCGGCGGCATCGGCTTCGACGTGGCGCTCTATCTCGTCGAGCGCGCGAGCATGACGCACCTCGAGCCCGCGTCCTTCGCCGCGTATTGGGGCATCGATCTCGCCAATGCCGGGCCGGGCGGGCTCGCCAAGAACGGCCACGCGATCGAGCCTCCGCACGCGATCACGATGCTGAAGCGCTCGCCGGGCTCGTTCGGCCGCACGCTCGGCAAGACGACGGGCTGGGTGCACCGGCTCTCGCTGCAGCGCGCGGGCGTGCGCTTCCTCGACGGCGCCGTCTATCGCGCGATCGACGATCGCGGGCTCCACATACTGCGCGGCGAGAAGGAGGAGTGCATCGAGGCCGACACCATCGTGGTCTGCGCCGGGCAGGAATCGCTGCGTGCGCTCGACGAGGACGCGCTGCGCGCGCTGGGCATCGCCTGCACCTATATCGGCGGCGCCAAGCTTGCCGCCGAGCTCGACGCCAAACGCGCGATCGAGGACGGTATGCGCGTCGGTTTGGCGCTCTGATGAGCGCCGCGCCCTGATGCGCGAAACGGCCCGCGCTAGGCGTGGGATGGTGGTGAGCTCGCACCATCTTGCCGCGCAATCGGGTTTGCGCGTGCTGCGTGCCGGCGGCAACGCGATCGAGGCGATGATCGCGGCGGCGGCGACGATCTCGGTCGTCTATCCGCACATGAACGGCATCGGCGGCGACGGCTTCTGGCTGATCGCCGGGCCCGGCGACGACGCGCCGACCGCGATAC
>JBKOUH010000324.1:0-5953 GCA_046723285.1 Pseudomonadota bacterium | reverse complement strand
GCTTGACCGCGTCGCCAAGGCACGGCCGGTCCGGGCTGCGTGAACGCGGGTCGGGCGGGCGGTACCCAAATAATGCCGCGATTCGGTGCCAGTCATCGGCCATGACGCAAAAGCCGCCGCCCGATCCCACCGGCGAATTGCGCCTGGCGATGGCCGAGGTGATCACGCTGCACGCGCAATTCGCGCAGCAGCAGCTTGGGAAGGGCACGCTCGATCCACGCGTCCTCGCCGCGATGGCCAAGGTGCCGCGTCACGAATTCGTGCCGGTCGAAGTGCGCCCCTTCGCCTATGCCGATCAGCCACTGCCGATCGGTTGGGGCAAGACCATCTCGCAGCCCTTCATCGCCGCGCTGATGCTCGACCTGCTCGAGCTGAAGCCTGGCGACAAGGTGCTCGAAGTCGGCACCGGCCTCGGCTATCACGCCGCGATCCTCGCCGAGCTGGTCGAGAAGGTGTTCAGCGTCGAGATCGTCGAGGAACTCGGCACGGCGGCCAAACGCAATCTCGCGCGCATCGGCTGCAAGACGGTGCAAATCCGTATCGGCGACGGCACGCGCGGCTGGCCCGAGCACGCGCCGTTCGATAAGATCGTAGTCGCCGCCGGCTCCGAGCTCATCCCGCCGATGCTGCTGCAGCAATTGAAGCCGGGCGGCCGGATGGTGCTGCCGACCGGCACGGCCGAGGCGCAGGAGCTGATGGTCGTCACGAAGGACGCCGCCAGCAAGACCTCGACCCGCGGCGTCATGCCCGTGCGCTTCGCGATGCTCGAAGCGGCCGACGAGGGCCGCGTGCATCGCGTGAGTTGAGCGGCGCGCCGCGCGCGTCTAGCCGATTCCGTACTTCCCCGGCGCGATGATTCCGTTCGGGTCGAGCGCCGCCTTGATCGTGTTCGCGGTCTTGCGGACGATCGGCGCGAGCTCGCTCATGTGCAGATCGTGGTAGTCGATCGGCGCGCGGCCGACCGAGTAGCCCGCCTTCGAGAACTCCGCCGCCAGCTCGCGGTAGCAGCGGTCGGCGCGCGCCGTCTCCTCGGGATCGTCCCGGTCGAAGAACAACATGTGCAGACCGCGGGCGAAGCGCGCGCCGGCGATGTTCATCACGCAGTAGTCGAGATCGTGCTTCGCATAGATGGCGCGGCCGATGGCGTGATAATGGCGCGCGAGGTCGCCGCGCATCGGGACGCCGGGCACGAACCACGAGAACCCGCCGCCCGGCCGCCATTTCAGCATGCCGAGTTCGTGCGTCGTCGGGATGCCGGCGAACGCATCGATCGCGATCTTGAGCGGTGGAATGTGCAGCGCGTCTTCGTGCGAGACATAGGTGGCCTTGGGCGAACGCGCGAAATGCTGGCGGATGCGATCGACCGTGGTCTTCAGCGCATCGTCGCTGGCGCCGTAGAGCGCGGCCGAGGCCACCCAGGCGCCAACCTTGTGCTTCCGCTGAAGCGCCTTGCGCTCGGCGTCGGTGATCGCGCCGCGGGGACCGCCCGGGCGATAGGCAGGACTCGTCTCCTCGGCGCTGTAGAGATAGACGTCGTTGGTGAGCCGGAACAGCGTCGGCACGATGTTGCTGAGCTTCAGCGGCCGCACGATGTCCACGATCTCGGCGAGATCGTCCTCGTCCGGAAAGCTGAAATGAAACGAGCGCAGCGCCGGCGGGCGCGGCATCAGCCAGAAGCCGAGCCGCGTGACGATGCCGAAATTCGACTGCACGAACAGTCCGTCGAAGTAGGGACCGTAGGAGTATTTCGAGACGTGCCAGAGCTTAGCGCCGGGCAGTCCGCCGTCGCCGGTGCGGATCACGTCGCCGTTGCCGAGCACCACTTCCATGCCGCAGGACATCGCGAAGTGATCGAAATAGGGCGTGTAGCCGGCGCCCTTCTCGAGCGTGTTGCCGAGCACGCCGCCGGAGGGGGGCCCCGAGGTCGTGTCGAGCATCAGCTTGCTGCCGCGGCGCGCCAGTTCGTCGTGCAGCATCTGATAGGTGACGCCCGGCTCGACCTCGGCCCAGCACAGCACGTCGTCGATCTCGACAATCGCGTTCATGCGCCGGCCGCAATCGACCGTGACCCAGCCGTCTTTGACGGGCGAGCGCGTGCCGCCGCCCTGATTGTAGCCGGTGCTGATCGGCCAAAGCGGGACGCGATGCTCGTTGGCGAGACGGACGATCGTCTGCACCTCCGCCGTGGAGCCGGGATAGACGACGCCGGATACGCTGCGGTCGCCGGCCGGCATCGTGTTCTCGCCGTAGCGCCGCAGTGTCTCGGGCGCGACATTCACGGCCTCGGCGCCGAGCGCGGCTTGCACGGCATCGAGGTACTTGCGGATCGCGGCGCTTTCGGTCATGGCCAACCTCCACGGCGATGATCGCGCGCGCGCCGCCCCGCGTCTTGGACGGGGGCGAATCCGACTTGGCTTGGCGCGCAGAGTGCGCTTTCCTTCCTTCGCGCGTCTGGCGGGGAGTGTGGCGGCATGGACGGAAGCTGGTCCACGCATGCGGCGGATGCCGGGGCACCGGGTGACATTTGGCGCGAAGTGGCCGGCCCGGCCGGCGGCGGCATCGAGATGTGCCTGCCGCGCCGGCGCCTGCAGGGCACGTTCGCGACGCGGTCGCTGAACGGTTTCAAGCTCGTTCGTTTCCGCTCAACCGGCCACGCTATCGCGCACAGCGGCGAGTCGCGGCCGGCCGATTGCTTCCTCGTCAGCCTGCAGATCGGCGGCGCCGCGCGGCTGATCCAGGACCGGCGCGAAGTGGCAATTGGCGCCGGCGCCGGCGCGGTCGGCCTGGTCGACCTGGCGCGGCCGTTCGAGCTTTCGTTCCCCGCCGAGGTCGAGCGCGTCTTCCTGTTCGTGCCTCATCCCGCCTTGCGCGCTCGGGCGCCGTGGCTCGCGAGCGCGCAGGCGGCGAGCCTCGGACACGACAATGCCGCCGCCCGCATCCTGGCGGAATACATGCGCCTGCTCGGCGACCCCGAGCGGCGGCTCGACGACCGCGCGGCGCTTGCGCTGCTCGACGGGTTCATGGGCACGCTCGCGGTCGCGAGCGCGCTTCAGCGCGCGCGACTTGCCGGTCGGGACGGGGCCGATTTGCGCCTCGAGGCCATGAAGGCATACATGCGAAACAATCTCGGCAGCACGACGCTTTCGCCGGCCTCGGCCGCCCGGACCTTCGGCGTCTCGATCCGCACCGTGCACAAGGTGTTCGAGCCGACCGGCATGACGTTTTCGCAATGGATGCTGGCGCAGCGCCTCGAAGCTTGCGCTACGGCCCTTGAATCGGCCGAGCCGTGCGTGCGCATCATCGATGTGGCGCTCGGCGTCGGGTTCGGCGACATTTCGAACTTCAACCGCCGCTTCAAGGCGCGCTTCGGAATGACGCCGCGGCAATGGCGGCGGCGCAAGCCTTCGCGCTGAACCCGACGCATTTGCAATGCCGCCGCCCAGGCGCTAATCAGCGCGCCATCTCGTTCCCCATTTTCCAGACGTTCGCCATGACCGCCATCGTCGATATCATCGGCCGCGAAATTCTCGATTCACGCGGCAATCCGACCGTCGAGGTCGATGTCGTGCTCGAGAACGGGATACGCGGCCGCGCGGCCGTGCCGTCGGGCGCATCCACGGGCGCGCATGAGGCGGTGGAGAAGCGCGATGGCGACAAGAAGCGCTATGGCGGCAAGGGCGTGCGTCAGGCGCTTGATGCCGTGAATGGGGAGATCTTCGATCTCCTCTCCGGCCTCGATGCCGAGGATCAGATCGCGATCGACGAGAAGCTCGTGGCGCTCGACGGCACGCCCAACAAGGGCCGGCTCGGCGCCAACGCGATCCTCGGCGTGAGCCTCGCCTGCGCGAAGGGGGCGGCGCAGGCGCGCGGGCTCCCGCTCTACAAATATATCGGCGGCTCGCAGGCGCGGACGCTGCCGGTGCCGCTGATGAACATCGTCAATGGCGGCGCCCATGCCGACAATCCCATCGACTTCCAGGAATTCATGATCGCGCCGTTGGGCGCGCCGAGCTTCGCCGAAGGGCTGCGCATGGGCGCCGAAGTGTTCCAGGCGTTGAAGGCCGAGCTGAAGAAGGCCGGGCACAGTACCAACGTCGGCGACGAAGGCGGCTTCGCGCCCGATTTGAAGAACGCCACCGCCGCGCTCGACTTCATCATGAAGAGCATCGCAGCGGCCGGCTACAAAGCCGGGCGCGACGGCGACGTGGCCCTGGCGCTCGACTCTGCCTCGACCGAATTCTTCAAGAACGGGAAGTACCACCTCGAAGGCGAGGGGAAGACGCTCGACGCAGCCGGCATGGTCAAGTTCTACGAGTCGCTCGTCGGCTCGTACCCCATCATCTCGATCGAAGACGGCATGGCCGAGGACGATTGGCAGGGATGGAAGGCGCTGACCGACGCGCTCGGCAAAAAGGTGCAGCTCGTCGGCGACGATCTCTTCGTCACCAATCCCAAGCGCCTCGCCGAGGGTATAGCGAAGGGCGTGGCCAATTCGATCCTGGTCAAGGTCAATCAGATCGGCACCCTCACCGAAACCTTGGCCGCGGTCGAGATGGCGCACCGCGCGCGCTACACGGCGGTGATGTCGCACCGCTCTGGCGAGACCGAGGACTCCACCATCGCCGATCTCGCCGTCGCCACGGACTGCGGCCAGATCAAGACCGGGTCGCTCTCGCGCTCGGACCGGCTCGCCAAATACAATCAGCTCCTGCGCATCGAAGAGGAGCTCGGCCCCGCCGCGCGCTATGCCGGTCGCGGGGCCTTCGCGCGCGCCTGAAATGAGCGCGCCGCGCTCGGGCAATTATCCGATCGAGCGGCGCCGGGGCGAGATCGAGCGGCTCGACATTCAGGCGGCGGCCCTGGCCGCCGACACCGAGATCATGCTCGACCGCATCGGAGTCGGCCCCGGGTGGCGCTGCCTCGATTTGGGCTGCGGTCCCGGCGGCGTCACGGCGCTGCTCGCCGCGCGCGTCGGCGCGACAGGCCGGGCTATGGGGCTCGACGCCGATCCTGTCTTTCTCGATCTCGCACGCAGCCGGTCGCCGCGCGCTGAATTCGTGCAGGGCGACGCTTACGCCACGGCGCTGCCGGCCGGCAGCTTCGATCTCGTGCACATGCGCTTCATCGCCGGCACCGCGGGCGCGCCGGAGCGTCTGACCGCGGAGGCGATGCGCCTCGTGCGGCCGGGCGGCATCGTGGCGCTACAGGAGCCCGACATCGCGACGCTCAATTGTCATCCGCCGCACCTAGCCTGGGATCGATTGAAGACCGCGCTCGTGGCGGCCTTCGCCGTGGTCGGGGCCGACGTCCTGCTCGGCCGGCGCCTGTTCGCGCTCGTCCGGCACGCCGGGCTCGACGACGTGCAGTATCGCCCGTTCCTCATCGGCGTTCGCTCGATCGATCCGATGGTGGACTATCTGCCCGCGACCGCCGAGTCGCTGCGCGCCACGATCCTGGGGCGCGAAATCCTGGCCGAGGCCGAATTCGATCAGGCTCTGGCCGATTGCCGCGCGCACCTCGCGCAGCCGGACACCGTTTTTACGATGTACACGGTGGCGCAGGTGTGGGGGCGTAAGCCTTCCGTTTAGATTGACAACCGGACTCGCCGGTGATTCCCTCCCGCCATGGCCGTCGCCATCGAGTTCCGCCGGCGCTTCACGCTGATCATCGCCCCGATCCTGGGATTGGGCGCGCTCGCCTATTTGGGCTACCACTTCTTCGAGGGCGAGCGCGGCTTGAAGGCGTCGTGGTCGGTCGAGCATCGGCTCGCCAAGGCCGAGGCGGAACGGAAGCGGCTCACCGCCGAGCGCCAGCGCCTGGAATCGCGCGTGGGACTCTTGCGCGAAGGCACGCTCGACAACGATATGCTCGACGAACGGCTGCGCCAGATGCTCAATTTCGTACAGCCCAACGACATCGTGATCCTCTACGCGAAGCCGCTCGCGCCCGACAC
>JBKOUH010000370.1:0-3861 GCA_046723285.1 Pseudomonadota bacterium | reverse complement strand
CCCTTGGGCAGCGCGGCGGCGCGGAAGGCCGCATCGGCCGCTTCGAGCTCGCCCATCGCGTAAAGCCGCTCGGCGCGCAACGCGGCGAGGCGTGCCGCCATGAACGGCCCGCCCAGCGGCTCGGCCGGCTTCGTCAGCACTTCGAGCGTGAGCGCGTGACAGATGCGCGAAGTCACGCGCACCGGAAGCCGGGGCAAGGCCTCGGCCAGCAGCGAGAACGGCGTGCCGCGCCAGAATGCGCCGCGCAATCCGGCATCGGAGTGGAAGCTCGTGCCCGGCGCCGGCACCGCAGCGCTTGGCGCGGCCTCGCGCGAAAGCGGAATCACCTTGACGCCGCTCGCGCCGGTGTCGGGCACGGATGCGGGACGCATCGTGGCGCCGTTCCCCGGCGGAATACGGCCGGGCGAAGGGCTGAGATCGCGTTCCTTGACCGTTTGACCGCCGGCGTCGAACGCGCCGGCCATGGCGACGACGAGCGCCACGACCGGTGCGGTTGCATTTTTCGCCGGAAGCCGCATGTTCTAGGGCAAGACCCCTGCATACAAAGGCCGGCGCTCGAAGTTCCAACGCGCGAACTTCGTAGACCGGCCCCCCAGATGAAGGCGATGGTAAATCCAGGAGTATGGCGACAATGCGGCGTGCGGCGGATGCGGCGCGCGCCGCGACGCCGAACCGCATGAGCGCGCCGCGTCCATTGCCGATCGGAAAGGAATTGCAGCGCCCGATCGTCATGGTCGGCATGATGGGCGCCGGGAAATCGGCCATCGGCCGGCGGCTCGCGCAGCGCCTCGGTCTGCCGTTCGTCGATGCCGACGCCGAGATCGAGCGTGCCGCCGGCTGCACGATCGAAGAAATCTTCGATAGGCACGGCGAGGCGGCGTTCCGCGACGGCGAACGGCGCGTGATCGCGCGCCTCCTCGACGGGCCGGTCGGCGTGCTGGCGACGGGCGGCGGCGCGTTCATGGATCCGGAGACGCGTGCGCGCATCCGCAGCCGCGCCATCACGGTCTGGCTCAAGGCCGATCTCGACACGCTCGTCGAGCGCGTCTCGCGCCGCGGCCACCGGCCGCTGCTCAAGAACGGCGATCCGCGCGCGATCCTGACGCAGCTCCTGGAAGCGCGCGGCCCCGTCTATGCCGAGGCCGACATCACGGTCGAAACCGGCAACGCGCCTGCCGCTGCGACGGTCGAGCGCGTGATCGAGGCGCTCGCCGCCTTTCGCCCGCGCGAAGCGGCGGAGCAGCCGCGATGAACGACGCGCCGGGACAGGACTACGCCGCCGCCGAGCCGCGCACGCGCATTCGCGTCAAGCTCGAAGCGCGCAGCTACGATATCGCGATCGGCCCCGGCGCGTTGGATGCGCTGGCCGAGCTACGCGCGCTGCGGCTCCGCTTGAAGCGAGTCTTCGTCGTTACGGACCAGACGGTCGACGCGCTGCACGGCGCCGCGCTCCGCCACGCGTTGGAGAGCGCCGGCTTTCAGGCGGAGACGATCGTTCTGCCGCCCGGCGAAGCGACCAAGAGCTTCGGCGAGCTGGAGCGGCTCGCAGAGGCGCTGCTCGCCAAGCGCATCGAGCGCAGCGACGTGATCGTGGCCTTCGGCGGCGGCGTCATCGGCGACCTCGCCGGTTTCGCCGCCGGAATCCTCCTGCGCGGCATCGACTACGTACAGGTTCCGACGACGCTGCTGGCGCAGGTCGACAGCTCGGTCGGCGGCAAGACCGCGATCGACACCCGGCACGGCAAGAATCTCGTCGGCGCGTTTCACCAGCCCCGCCTCGTGGCAGCCGACACGGCGCTGCTCGACACGCTGCCGCGCCGCGAGCGGCTCGCCGGTTATGCCGAGATTGCAAAATACGGCCTGATCGGCAATGCCGGCTTCTTCGCCTGGCTCGAGCGCGCGGCGCCGGCGGTGATCGACCGCGCCGGACCGGAGCGAACCGGCGCCGTCGCGGAAAGCTGCCGCGCCAAGGCGCGCATCGTCGCCGCCGACGAGCGCGAAGCCGGTGAGCGCGCGCTTCTCAATTTTGGCCACACCTTCGCGCACGCGCTCGAGACCGAATGCGGCTACGGCGACGAATTGCGCCACGGCGAGGCGGTGGCGCTCGGCATGACGATGGCCTTCGATCTTTCCGCCGCGCTCGGCCTCTGCGCGCCGGATGCGGCCGAACGCGTGCGCCGCCACTTCGCGGGCGCGGGCCTGCCCACCTCGCTCAAGGCGAATACGCTGCAAGGCCGCGGCTGGCCGGCCGAGCGGCTCGTTCAGCACATGCAGAGCGACAAGAAGGTTCGCGGCGGCAAGCTCACCTTCATCCTCGCCCGCGGCGTCGGCCACGCTTTCGTCGCGAACGATGTTCCGACCGAATCCGTGCTGGCGACGCTGCGCGCGCACGGCGCCGGCTGATCCGGACCGAAACTGGGAGCGCGCAATGGAAACTTTGTGGATCCTGGTGGCCATCGCCATCCTGCTCGTGGTGACGGCGTTCTTTGCCGGCGCGGAAACGGCGTTCACCGCGACCTCGCAGCCGCGCATGCTCGAGCTCGAGCGCCAAGGCGAGCCGCGCGCGGCGCTCGTCAACGGGCTGCGCTCCAACCGCGAGCGCATGATCGGATCGCTGCTGACCGCCCAGAATCTCGTGGCGCCGCTCGCATCGGTGCTCACGACCTCGCTGTTCCTCTCGTGGTTCGGCACGGGCGGCGAAATCTACGCAACCGTCGTCCTCAGCCTCTTGCTCATCGTCTTTTGCGAGGTGTTGCCGAAGACCTATGCGCTCTACGCGCCCGACCGCACCTCGCTCGCGATCGCGCCGATCGTCGCCGGCGTCGTGCGCGTGCTGGCGCCGCTCACGGCCGCGGTCGAGTGGATCGTTCGCCGCGTCCTCGTGCTGTTCGGCATTCGCACCCACCAAAGCATGATGGCGACGACCGAGGAGGAATTGCGCGGCGTCATCTCGATGCATCAGGGGCCCGATCCCGAGATCGAGGCCGAGCGGCGCATGCTCTCGAGCATCCTCGACCTCGGCGACGTCAAGGTCGGCGAAGTGATGACCCACCGGAGCGCCACCGCGATGATCGACGCCGAGAAGTCGGCGCCCGTGATCTTGCGCCAGGTGCTGGCGAGCCCCTATTCGCGCCTGCCCGTCTATCGCGGCAACCCCGACAACATCATCGGCGTGCTCGACGCCAAGGACCTGCTCCGCGCCATCAGCAGGGGCAAGGGCGCCGCGGCGCAGCTCGACATCGGCAAGCTCGTGACGCCGGCCTGGTACATTCCCGAATCGACCTCGCTGCTCGACCAGCTGCGCGAATTCCGCCGCCGGCGCGAGCATTTCGCGCTCGTCGTCGACGAATACGGCGCGTTCCAGGGCGTCGTGACGCTCGAGGACATCCTGGAGGAGATCGTCGGCAAGATCGGCGACGTCCCCGAGCAGGCGCAATCCGGTATCCGCCCCACGGGCGACGGGTCATTCCTCGTCGGCGGCGAGGTGACGGTGCGCGACGTCAACCGCGAGCTCGGCTGGGACCTCCCCGACGACCGCGCCGCCACCGTCGCCGGCCTCGTCATGCACGAGGCGCGGCGCATCCCCGAGGTGCGGCAGACCTTCGCGTTCCACGGCTTCCGCTTCGAGATCCTGCGCAAGAAGAACAACCGCATCACCGCGTTGAAGGTGAAGCCGATGAACGGCACCGCCAAAAAAGCGGGGGCCGATGCCCTTGGCATGCCCGCCGCGCCGCCGCCGGCCGAGAACGCAAAGCCCGCGAGCGGAGAGCCGCCGGCGCGCGACGACAAGGCGGCGTAACGGAGCGGCTCGCGCCCTTACGGCGCAGAATATCCGAGCTGACGAGATAGAGCCGCTGCCGC
>JBKOUH010000538.1:0-6800 GCA_046723285.1 Pseudomonadota bacterium | reverse complement strand
ATTCAAGGCAAACAATGGGGCGCCGTATGCAGCAAGCCCTAGGCGCCATGCCGCGCTGACCTCTGAACGAGAATTGGGCCTGCCGCGCGCCCCCGCGCCGCTCCCTCCCATTGTTGCACGGCGTTAGACGCGCGACCAATCGTTCGTGGCGCTCTGCGGCTGGCCGGGCAGTTGGGAAACGCTGATCCGCCGCCCGATCGCGAGCGCGCCGAGCTTGTGCTTGGGCACGCGATCGATGCCCTGCGGGGCGGCGGCGCTGGCGGCGCTCGCCTGGTTCTGGCGCAAGATGCTGGCGGCGACCTTGCACGACGAGTTGGCGCGCATCGACGGCGTGCGCGTCGACGCGATCAACCTCTTGCTCATGCTGCTGCTGGCGCTCGTCATCGCCGTATCGGGCCGCATGGTCGGAATCCTGCTCGTGATGGCGCTGCTCGTGATCCCGGCCGCGACCGCGCGCCGCTTCGCCAAGACGCCCGAGCAGATGGCGTTCATGGCCGCGCTCGCGGGCGCGCTCGCGGTGGCGGGCGGGCTCTGGGGCTCGTTCCGCTGGGACATTCCCACCGGCCCCAGCATGGTCGTGGCCGCGGGCCTTTTCTGCATCCTCGCCTGGATGGTGCCGCGCCGGCGCGCCGCCTAGCGCTTTTGTCGCAGTGCTGCGGGAACGCCGGGGCGCCAGCTCCCATCTAATGGGGCAAGCAGGAATTCAGCCAACTCCCCGGAAGGCAGCGGCCGATGGAACGCCTCGAGTCCCTCAACGCGACGCGCGAGCACGATGCGGCGCTGGCCGCCCGCGCGGCCGGCGGCGATCACGCCGCCTTCGCCAGCATCATGCGCGCCAACAATCAGGCGCTCTACCGGGTCGCACGCAGCATTCTCCGCGACGACAGCGAGGCCGAGGACGCGCTGCAATCGAGCTATCTCAAGGCTTATCTCGCGCTGCGCCAGTATGAAGGCCGCGCCGCGCTGTCTTCGTGGCTGACGCGCATCGTCGTCAACGAATGCCTCGAGCGGCGCCGCCGGCGCGGGCGCGAGACCGTAGGCGACGATGTCGCGACGCCCGCGGCGGAAGCCGCCAGCGAGGGCGTCGCGCCCGCCGATCCCGAGGCCCACGCCGCGCGCGCCGAGCTTGCCGGCGTCATCGAGCGCGCGATCGACGCGCTGCCCGAGCCGTTCCGCATCGTCTTCACGCTGCGCGCGATCGAGGGCCGCGAGGTCGAGGAAATCGCCGCCGATCTCGGCATTGCCGACGCGACCGTGCGTACCCGCTATCACCGCGCGCGCCACATCCTGCAGGAGCGTTTGCGCAACGAATTCGGCGCCGCGCTCGACGGCGTCTTCCCGTTCCTGGGCGCGCGCTGCGAGCGGCTCGTCGCCCGCGTGCTCGCACTCTTGCCCAAGCTCCCCTCCGCACCCGTTCATTGAAGGAGACCGCTATGTCGTTCCTGCGTTTCGCCACGACTGCGATGCCTGCCCGCCGCGCCCTTCTCGCCGGCGCCGGCCGTGCCACGCTTTCCGCCGGGGCCGTGCTGATGCTGGCGGGAGGCGGTGCCGCCCTGCTGCCGCGCGGCGCCGCCGCCGCCACCAAAGAAGACGATGTCCGCATCCTCAACACCGCCATCGCGGCCGAGCACGAGGCGGTCGCCGCCTACGCGGTCGGCGCCAAGAGCGGCCTCTTGAAGAAGCCGACTCTGGCGCTGGCCCTGCAGTTCCAGGGCCATCACAAGGCGCACATCGACGCCCTGGCCAAGGCGGTCCGCCAGATGGGCGGCACGCCGGCCGAGGCCAAGGCGAAATACGAGTTCCCCGTCGCCACGCTCAAGAAGGAGGCGGATGTGCTGCGCTTCGCGGCGCAGCTCGAGAAGGGCGCGGTCAGTGCCTATCTCGGCGCCGTGCCCATCTTCCTCGATCGCAACCTCGCCAAGGCGGCGGCGAGCATCCTCGGCGACGAGGCCATGCACTGGGCCATCCTGCGCCAGGCGGTCCGCGAGAATCCCGTCCCCGCCGCCTTCGTCGATTGAGCCGCGCCGGCGAAACGTCTTCGACGTGAATACCGCGCACCTCATCCGCGCTGCCGTGCTTGCGGCGGCGCTGCAGGCGGGCGCGTTCGCCGGCTCCGCCGCGGCGGAAATGGCCGCGGCCGAAGGCGACCCGATGCGGGGCAAGGCGATCTACAGCCGCTGCCTCGCCTGCCACGCGCTCGAGCGCGACCGGGTCGGCCCGCGCCATTGCGGCCTCTTCGGCCGCCGCGCGGGCACGGTGCCGGACTTCCACTATTCGGACGCAATGCGCCGCTCCGGCATCGTGTGGTCGGAGGAAACGCTCGATCGCTTCCTGGCCGATCCGCTGAAAGCGGTGCCGGGCACGACCATGGGCTATGCCGGCGTCAAGGATCCGAATGAGCGGCGCGATTTGATCGCGTGGCTGCGCTACGCCGGCAAAACGAAGGCGCTCTGCCCTTAAACGCGCGTCCAATCGATCGTGGCGCTCTGCGGCTGGCCGGGCAGATAGGAAACGCTGATCCGCCGCCCGATCGCGAGCGCGCCGAGCTTGTGCTTGGGCACGCGATAGATGCCCTGCGCGGCGAAGGCGGCGCCTTTGCGCGGCTGCACCTGCATCGCGACGAACACCATCGGATCGTCGGCCTTCTCGGGATCGATGTTCGGCACCATCTGCCCGGCGGCCAGGATCGGCGCGCAAACGGTTTCGGTCGTCCCCGGCGCGACGCTGCTCTCGAGCACGAAGACGCCGCTCCGCTTGATGTGGTGCGCGACGAAGGCGGTCACGCGCTTCACCGCGGAAAGATCGGGGTTGCGCTTCGCGTTGAGCACGGTCGGGACGGCGACGAAGAAGATGTCCGCGCCGTCGAGCTCCTCCTCATCGGCCGAGACTTCGAGTTTCGTCGCGGCGAGCGCGGCCGGCGTCACCGACGCGATGCGGTCGTGGCCTTTGCGCAGTTCATCGATGCGAACCGGATTCGAGTCGTAGCCCAGCACGTCGAAATGCTTGGCCAGCGCCACCGCCAACGGCAGCCCGATATAGCCGAGACCGATCACGGCCAATCGTTTTTCGGATCCCACGCGTAGTCCCCACAGAGCGTATCCCGCACCCGCCCTAATGCCAGACGATGGTTAAACTGCAATTACCTAATAAATCTTGCCCAAGCCGACAAAAGAGTGGTTGATGTACGTCAAAACAGGCGCAATGCCGCATGTTGGCGGCGCGCAGTTTTACTTAATCAATAGTTAATTCGTTCGGAGCGACGATGAAGAATCGGTTAAGACGAAAACGGGCGCCCTTTCGGGGCGCCCGCACCGGGTCCAGCGCTGGGGAATTCGTTCAGGCGGCGACCGTCCAGGTGGCGCCCTTCCGCAGCATCGCGTTCAAATCGGCCGGCTTGCCTTTGAGCTTTTCCTTGGCCGCCGCCATCTGCGTCCAGACCGCCTCTTCGTACGACTTGGCGGGGTTGCAGTAGAGGACGCCGATCGGCACCGGGAAGTTCGGCGGCTCGAGCTGGCACAGCATCACCGCCAGCATGCGGTTGGTCTCGTCGTGCACGATGATGTCGGCGGCGGTGATGCCGTTCTCGCCGATCGTCACGACTTCGAGCGACATCGACTTCGGGTTGAAGCGGATGCCCTTGTTCTTGGCCTTGCCGAAGATCATCGGCTTGCCGTGCTGGAGCTCGAGCTGCTGGTCGTCCTTGACGTCCTTCTCGGCGAAGCTGTCGAAGGCGCCGTCGTTGTAGACGATGCAGTTCTGGATGATCTCGACGAACGAGCAGCCCTTGTGCGCGGCCGCGCGCGACAGCACGGCCGGCATGTGATCCTGGCGGCGGTCGATCGTGCGCGCGATGAAGCGCGCATTGGCTCCCATCGCGAACTGGAGCGCCGAGACCGGCGGATCGATCGAGCCCGTCGGCGTCGAGGGCGAGCGCGTGCCGAGCCGCGAGGTCGGCGAATACTGGCCCTTGGTGAGGCCGTAGATCTCGTTGTTGAACAGCAGGTAGTTGATGTCGATGTTGCGGCGGATGGCGTGCATCGTGTGATTGCCGCCGATCGACAGCCCGTCGCCGTCGCCGCCGACTACGAACACCGTGAGATGCGGATTGGCGAGCTTCACGCCGGTCGCGATCGCCGGCGCGCGGCCGTGGATCGTGTGGAAGCCGTAGGTGGCGACGTAATAGGGGAAGCGCGCGGCGCAGCCGATGCCCGAGACGAACACGGTGTTCGCCGGATCGGCGCCCATGTCGGCGAGCGCCTTCTGCACGCCGCGGAGGATCGCGTAGTCGCCGCAACCCGGGCACCAGCGCACATCCTGGTCGGTGGCGTAGTCCTTGGGCAGCAGCTTCTTCGGTGTCTGGACGTTCATTTTCGCTTCTCTTCTAACTTTGATGCGGCGGCGCGAAGCGGTTCACTTTCGCTTACTCGGCGGCTTGGCGGTGGGCGAGGCGGTCGCGGATCGCGGCCTCGATCTCGGAGATCTTGAACGGCTTGCCGGTGACCTTGTTGAGGCCTTGCGCCGGCACGAGGTATTGCGCGCGCAACAGCGTCACGAGCTGTCCGTCGTTCATCTCGGGCACGATGACCTGGTCGAACCCTTTCAGCAGTTCGCCCAGATTGCGCGCCAGCGGCCAGATGTAGCGGAGATGGATGTGCGAGACGTCGAGCCCCTCGGCGCGGCAGCGGTCGACGGCGCGGCTGATCGGGCCGTAGGTCGAGCCCCAGCCGACGACGGCAAGCCGGCCCTTGGTGTTGCCGGCCTCGACGCCCTGCAGCGGAATGTCCTTGGCGATGCCGAGGATGCGGTTCCGCCGCACGTCGGTCATCTTCTGATGGTTCTCGGGCTCGTAGGAGATGTTGCCCGAATTGTAGTCCTTCTCGATGCCGCCGATGCGGTGCATGAGGCCCGGCGTGCCGGGCTTGGCCCAATTGCGCACGAGGCGCTCGTCGCGCAGGAACGGATGGAAGCCCGCCGGGTCGGTGCGGAACTTAACCGGGAACGGCTTGTACTTCGCCACGTCCGGAATCATCCACGGCTCCGACGCGTTGGCGATGTAGCCGTCGGTCAGCAGGATCACCGGCGTCATGTAATGCGCGGCGATGCGCACGGCCTCGATGGCGACCTCGAACGCATCGCCGGGCGAATGCGCGGCGAGCACGCACAGCGGCGCGTCGGCGTTGCGGCCGAACACCGCCTGATAGAGGTCCGACTGCTCGGTCTTGGTCGGAAGACCCGTCGATGGACCGCCGCGCTGCGAGTTCACGATGACGAGCGGCAACTCGGTCGCGATTGCGAGGCCGATCGCTTCGGTCTTGAGCGCCACGCCCGGGCCGGAGGAAGAGGTAACGCCGAGGGCGCCCGCGTAAGAGGCGCCGATGGCCGCGCAGGCGGCCGCGATCTCGTCCTCGGCCTGGAACGTGATGACGTCGTATTCCTTCAGGCTCGCCAGCACGTGCAGCAGCGCCGAGGCCGGCGTGATCGGATAGCCGGCGAACACCATCGGCAATTCCGCGAGCTGCGCGCCGGTGACGAGGCCCCAGGCCACCGCCTCGGTGCCGGTGAGCGCGCGATAGAGGCCGGGCTTGATCGGCGCGGCCGGCACGATCACTTGACCCACTTCGGGCGGCAGCTCGGCGGTTTCGCCGAACGCATGGCCGGCTTTGAGCGCGGCGATGTTGGCGTCGGCGACGGCCTGGTTCTTGGCGAAGCGCGATTTCAGCCAGTCGAGAGTCACTTGCGGGTCGCGGCCATACATCCAATAGATGAGGCCGAGCGCCCACATGTTCTTGCAGCGCAGGCCTTCCTTTTGGCCGAGCCCGAACTGCGCGACCGATTCGAGGGTCAGCCGCGACATGTCGATCTTCAGCGACTTGTAACCGTCGAGCGTGCCGTCCTCGAGCGGGTTGCTCGTATAGTTCACCTTGCGGAAGTTCTTGTCGGTGAACTCGCCGGTGTCGACGATGACGAGGCCGCCGCGCTTCACGTCCTTCAAGTTGGTCTTGAGCGCGGCCGGGTTCATGGCCACGAGCACGTCGAGGTCGTCGCCCGCGGTCTTGATCGTGCGCGCGCCGAAATTGATCTGATAGGCCGAGACGCCGAACGTGGTGCCGACGGGGGCGCGGATTTCGGCCGGGAAGTCGGGGAACGTCGCGAGGTCGTTGCGCGCGAGCGCCGTCGCTTGCGTGAACTGGCTTCCGGTCAACTGCATGCCGTCGCCGGAATCGCCGGCGAAGCGGATGACGGCGGATTCGATCTCGCGCCGATCGCCCCGGGCGCGAGCGCCGACATTTCCACCTTCCATGATCGTCACGTCCTCCGAATTTGGGGCGCGAACTCTAATGCGCCGATTGCGGCTCTAAAAGGGCCGCCCATTGCGTAGGCAGGATTTATTATAGGTCTAAAATATCCGAACTCAAATAGTACGTATACGAACATATTTCACAAGATTTTCAAATGAGTTAGTCGGCTTGCGCCGCGGCGCGCGAGGGGGTGGAAACCGTGCCGCCGGGCGCATCGAGCGCCGCCAGCATTTCGTCCACGGTCGCGAATTTACGTCGCGGAGCGGGTGCCGTGGCGCGCGCGGTCTCGGCCGCCTCGATGCGCTTCCAATCGGCGAAACTCACGACTCTCACTTTGCGATCCTGGAGCAGCGCTTCAAGGCCCGCACGGCCGGGTTTCCCGCTGCTCATACCCTGTGTGTCGGCGGCGATCTGCTCCGCCGCGGCGTCGCCATCAGGCTTGTTGGTGCCGATGACGCCCGAGGGTCCGCGCTTGATCCAGCCGACCGCGTAGAGCCCGGG
>JBKOUH010000208.1:0-5357 GCA_046723285.1 Pseudomonadota bacterium | reverse complement strand
GTCTTGGCGTTTCCAAGATTCATGGCGCAGCTCCTTACCGCCCTCCTCTCGAGGGTGCGGCCCACGGCGCCCCGGTTGCCGCGCTTGCCCCAACCGGTCCGGTGCTGCCTCGCGTACAGTTTCTTCCACTGACGCTTGACTTGGATGCACATCATACGCCTGGAAATTTCGCAACGCGAGAAGAAACCGCGTTTCGCGCGGGCGGCGAAAAACCGGCGTCAATCCTTGTCACCCGGCGGATGGCTGCTCCAAGGAACGCCGGTGAGTGCGCGTTCCCGCCCTGGCGGTGATTGAATGGAGATCGAAAGCGGTCGCCGCGGACGGCGAGGTCAAGCTCTGGTCCGGCATGGCTGCCGACATCGTGCGCCGGCAGTTCGACGACGCGTGGAAGATAGAGGTCGATTATCCCTACGGCATCGAGTAGCGGCCCATTTCGCGTCAATACCCAGCGGGCGCGCCCTTCCACGCGGGCGGCGTGGTGCGGCGCTTGCCGTCTTCGGTGCGTTTGACGCCGGGCTCGTTCAAGTCGAGGCGGTCCCAGAGCTTGCACGTCACCTTCTTGTGCTTCTGGTCGAGGCCTTCGCAGTAGTTCGTGAATTCGCAGACGCGCACTTCCGCGCCGCGCCCGAGCCGCGCTTTCAGGAACCAGTCGGGATCGGCGAGCGATTGGCGCGCCGAGCCGACGAGATCGGCGTCGCCGCGTTCCAGGATCGCCTCGGCCTGAGCGAAGCCGTGGATGCCGCCGGTGACGATGACGGGCGTCGTGAAGCCGGCCGCGCGCACGGCTTTGCGGATCGCGGCGCCGGGCGCCACGTTGCGGCCGAACGGCCCGAACTTGTCGGACTGCACCGCCGGCATGCATTCGTAGCCGCTGCGGCCGGTGTAGGGATATGCCGCCTCGCCGACGCCGGGCTGCTGCGCGTCCTCAAAGCGGCCGCCGCGCGAGAGCGAGAGGAAATCCATGCCGGCGCGCGCGAACTCCGCCCCATAGTAGGCCGAATCCTCGACGCCGCTGCCGCCCTCGATGCATTCCTCGGCAAGGAAGCGGCAGCCCACCGCGTAGTTTTTGCCCACGGCCTCGCGCACGCGCCGGAAGACTTCGAGCGGCAGGCGCACGCGCGCCTCGCGCGAGCCGCCATAGCCGTCGGTGCGGTCGTTGGTGCGCGAAAGGAACGAGGCCATCGTGTAGGCGTGGGCGTAATGCAGCTCGACGCCGTCGATGCCCGCCTGCTGTGCGCGCAGCGCGGCGGCCGCGAACAGATCGGGCATCACCTTGGGTAGGTCGCGCACATGCGGAAGATGCAGATCGGTCACGCGCTCGCGATAGCCCATGCGCAGCCCTTCGAGCTCGCGCGCGTCGAGTACCTTTTCGAGATCGGCGGCGGAGAGGGCGGCGAGATGCGCGCGCACTTTCTCCTCGGGCCAGGCCTCGGCGCCGAGCGCCTTGCGGTGCGCGTCGGTGATCCGCAAGAAGCGCTGGAAATACTTCTCGGGATCGGGCCGGCGGCGGATCGCGAGGAAGTCGATGCACTGGATGAAGAGCCGCGTGTGCCCGCCGGAGGCGCGCCTGACCGTGTCGGCGAGCTCCTTCAAGCCGGGGATGAAGCGGTCGTGGCCGATGCGAAGCAAGGGGCCGCTCGGCACGTCGCGGATGCCCGTCGCCTCGATCACGAGCCCGCCCGGGCGCCCTTTCGCGAAGCGCTCATACCAGTCGAGCACATGCTCGGTGACGAAGCCCTCGTCGGTCGCGCGCCACGGCACCATCGCCGGAATCCAGGTGCGCTGCTCGAGCGTCAGCGGACCCATGCGGACCGGGCTGAACCAGCGCGCCTTCGCGGCCTCGTCTGCGGTCGGCCAGCGGCCCGGATTCGGCTCGTACTTGATCCGCTCGGGCGGCTTCCACATACGGCGGCTCCTTTAGTTTAAGTCTAAATATTTTATATCTAAACTAATTGCGGTCAAGGTCGGCCGGCAAAAGCCGGCCTTATGCCGAATCGCGCAAGCGGCGCGATTCGGCCATTTCCCGCGGCAATGCTCCGTGGAGGAAATAATCCGCGAACTGCCCGGCGATGCGGTCGATCTCGCGCGGCGGCTTGGCCTCGTACCAATGGATGGCGCCGTTGCAGAGCGCGAGGAGCGCGACGGTAGCGGCGCGGCAATCGAATTCGCGCGGCAGCTCGCGGGCACGGACGCCGGCGCGGAAGATGCGCTCCCAGAGGCGCTCGTAGACGCGGCCGAGCGCGCGCAGCTCGTGCGCCGCGCGCCCGGGCAGCGCGCGCTGGCTGAACGCGATTGTCGAGACCAGCTCGGCGCGATTGTGCCGCAAATGCTGCGCGATGCCGGCGCGGACCTTCGCCGCCACGGTGCCGGAGCCGGCGAGAATGGCCGCGAGCCGCGCGTTGAAGCCTTCGCCGCGGCGCCGGCACACTTCGACGAACGCCGCCTCCTTGGAATCGAAATAGTAATAGAGGCTGCCGGGCAGCAGACCGAGGCGGTCGGCGATATCGCGCGTCGTCGCCTCGTGGAAGCCCTTCTCGGCGAAGACCGCGGCTGCGGCATCGAGCACCTGGCCGCGCCGGCGGTCCTGCTTGGTCGCCATATGGGACGATTTCGCGCGCATCGCGGCTCGGGCGGTCATGGCGGCATTATTTCTAACGCCATTAGAAAATTCAAATGGTATTTGAAAAAGCGCCGGCGAGGCGCTAGTCTCTGCCGCGGATCGGGCGGGAGGGCCAGACGTGGCGGCGAAGGGAAAGGCAATCGCATCGCGCGCGGCGTTCAAGGCCGAGCCCTGGGCGCTCGGCCTGCCCAAGAGCCAGCGCGCGATCGAGGCCATCCACCGCGCCCGGAAACGCCTCGCGCTCGAGCGGGCCAAGCAATCGAAATTCCTGGCCAAGCGCGTCTCCGGCATTGATGCCAAGAAGCTCGACGATCCCAACGAATGGGGAAAAATCCCGGTCCTGACCAAGGACGAGCTGAGGAAGCTCTCGACCGAAGAATTCTATCGCGACTTCTGCATCGCGGGGTTCGACCGCGCGGTCGAATTCTGGCGCTCGGGCGGTGCCACGGGAAAGCCGCTGTGCTATCCGCGCTCGGCCGCCGACATGCGCACCATGTTGGGCGTCGCGTTCCGCCGCATCTGGCCCTGCATCGGCGCCACGGCGAAAGACACGCTGCATGTCTCGTTCCCGCTGGGCATCCATCCGGTCGGGCAGTTGGCGCCACGCTCGGCCGAGATGGAGGGCCTCGCCACGGTCTGGGCCGGCGCCGGCACGACGACGCCCTCCGAAGTGCAGCTCGAACTCATCCTGAGCCTCAGGCCCACGATCGTCGCCGCGATGCCGAGCTACGCGCTGCATCTCGCCAACGTCGCCGAGTCGCGCGGGATCGATCTCGCCGGCTCGAGCGTCAAGAAGCTCCTGGTCAGCGCCGAGCCACTGACCGAGGCCAAGCGCGCCAAGCTCGCGCGCAGTTGGGGCGCCGCGGTCTACAACAGCTTCGGCATGACCGAGGGCGCGATGACCTCGGTCGAGCGCCACGGCCTCGGCCAGATGATCGCCTGGACCGATCTCTTCTTCCTCGAGGTCATCGACAGCACCACCGGCAAGCCGGTGGCGCCGGGCGAGGCGGGCGCGCTGGTGATGACGCCGCTCTGGTCCAACGAGATCACGCCGTTCCTGCGCTGGCTCACCGGCGACATCGTACGCATCGCGCCGCATAAGAAGACCGGCGACCCGTTCTCGGTCTTCCCGATCCTGGAGCACGCGCTGCGCACCGAAGGCTTCTTCAAGATCCGCGGCGTCAACATCAATCACGGCGACCTCGAGGATTTCATGTTCGGCCAGGGCGCCGTGCAGGATTTCAAGGGCGAGGCCGTGACCGCACCCGACGGCCAGGACCATCTGCGACTCCTCGTCGAACTGCGCCGCGGCGCCGATGCGTTTGCCGTCACCCGCGCGCTCGCCGATGCGGTGAAGCTCAAATTCGAGCAGGCGTGCCAAATCGAAATCCTCGCCGCCGGCACGCTCGCCCAGGAATTCGAAAAATCCGTCAAAGCCCCGCGCTTCGTCGACAAGCGCTGAAGCAAAGTTCACGCGAGGCGTGGAGGCATGGAGAAGAAAAGGGGAATAAATCGGAGGGGCACGCAGGCTATTTTGCGCGCCAAGGGCGCGCGCTTTTCCTGCTTATTTGCGCCTTTCGTTACTTCCGTTTTGCAGGACCTCCTTCTCCACGCCTCCACGTCTCCTGTTCCCTTACTCTTTCAGGAGACCGCACGATGACCGCTTGTCCCCTCTGCCGCGCCGATCACATCGGCAGCCTGATGCGACCCAAGGCGCTGCGCGACGCGTACAAGGCGCACGCCGCCGGCCGCATGTCGGATGCCGATTTCGCCAAGACGCAAGACGGCGCCGTGCGCGCGGCCGTCAAGATGCAGGAGGCGGCCGGTCTCGGCGCCGTCACCGACGGCGAATTCCGCCGCCGCTCGTGGTTCGCGGGCTTCGTCGACGCCGTCGCGGGGCTCACGCACAAGGACACCGAATTCAACTTCATGGAGGAGGGCGAGGCCGCGATCTCGGTGCCGGTGCCGCATGCCGAGGCGCCGATCCGGCGCACCAAGGGCATCACGACGCACGAGCTCACCTTCGTGCAGAAGGTCGCGCACGTGCCGGCCAAGATCACGATGCCGGCGCCCTCGGTCATGCACTTCTTCCGCGGGCCGCAGGGCATCGACCGCGCGGTCTATCCCGAAGACGACAAGTTCTGGGCCGACCTCATCGCCGTCTATCGCGCCGAGATCGCCGATCTCGGCAAGATGGGCCTCAAATACCTCCAGCTCGACGACGTGCCGCCGGCGCTGCTGTGCGACGCCAAGATCCAGCAGCGCATCGCGCACTGGGGCTGGGATTGGAAGACGCTGCTCGACAAATACATCTGGGCCAACAACGAGGTGCTGCGCGGCCGTCCGATCGGCATGACCGTCGGCGTCCATCTCTGCCGCGGCAATTTCCGCGGCCACTGGATCGGCTCGGGCGGCTACGAGCCGGTGGCCGAGAAATTCTTCGGCGGGGTGAATGCTGACGTCTTCCTGCTCGAATACGACAGCGAGCGCGCCGGCGATTTCCGCCCGCTGCGCCACCTGCCGAAAGAGAAGTGCGCCGTGCTCGGCCTCGTCAGCAGCAAGACGCCGGTGCTCGAAAGCGCCGCCAATCTGAAGCGCCGCGTCGACGACGCGGCCAAGTACGTGCCCGCCGAACGGCTCGCGATCAGCCCGCAATGCGGCTTCGGCACCACCGTCGGCGGCGCGCCGATGAGCGAGGACGATCAGAAGCGCAAGCTCGAACTGGTCGGGACGGTGG